>CAZNRV010000178.1:0-12308 GCA_964575495.1 uncultured bacterium | reverse complement strand
CTTGGCGGTCATCAAGGCGCGCAACTTTGCCGATGCGATTGATATCGCCAATTGCACCGAATACGGGCTGACCGGCGCAGTCTACACCCGCAATCGTGAAAAAATCGCCCGTGCCAAGCAAAAGTTCCATGTTGGCAATCTGTATTTCAACCGCAAGTGCACCGGTGCCTTAGTCGATGTCCAGCCATTTGGCGGGTTTAATATGTCCGGCACCGATTCCAAGGCAGGCGGCAGAGATTATCTGCTTTTGTTCCTGCAGGCAAAATCAATGACCGAAAGGTTTTGATGCCGATTCGCAAACGGGTAATAATAATGGGTGCTGCCGGAATGGATTATCACCTGTTTAATATGTTCTTTCGCGACAATGAAGATTATGAGGTGGTCGGTTTCACGATGGCAGCCGAACAGAACTTGGGCACAGTCGGCAAATTGCGCACTTATCCGCCGGTTCTTGCCGGCAAACTTTATCCTCTTGGCATCCCCACCTTTTACGAAAAAGAACTGCCTGAACTCATTCGCTCCCTCAATGTGGATGAGGTCTATTTTGCCTACTCCGATGTCAAGCACGAGTTTGTCATGCATCGGGCATCACAGGCGCTCTCAGCCGGCGCCAGTTTCAATCTGCTCCCGCCCCGGCTCCTCCAGATCAAGGCCACCAAACCGGTTATTGCCGTGTGTGCAGTCCGGACCGGCTGCGGCAAGTCCCAGACCTCACGCCGGGTATATGAAATTCTGCGCGGACACGGACTGCGGGTTGTTGCCATTCGCGAACCAATGCCCTATGGTGAACTAACAAATCAGGTCTGGCAGCGCTTTGCCAGTTATGATGACCTTGACCGCGCCGGTGTCACCATTGAAGAGCGGGAAGAGTACGAACCTTATATTGAACAGGGGATGGTGATATATGCCGGTTGCGATTACCAGGAAATTCTGAAAAGAGCCGAGGCCGAAGCGGATGTTCTGGTCTGGGATGGCGGCAACAACGAAATCTCCTTTTATGTGCCGGATTTGCTGATTGTTCTTACCGACCCTTTGCGTTTAGACCACACAATCTCTTACCATCCGGGCGAGGTCAATTTGATGATGGCTGATGTGGTGGTGATTAACAAAGAAGATTCGGCAAAGTCTGAGGCTATCAGCCTGCTCAAGGAGGTTATCAGGGGCAAAAACCCCAAGGCGCTAATCATTGATGCCGATTCGCCATTAAGCGTTGAACAGCCCGAATTAATCAGGGACAAAAAGGTACTGGTCGTTGAGGATGGACCAACCGTTACCCATGGTGAGATGCCCTATGGCGCAGGCAGGATTGCTGCCGAGCGTTTTGGTGCGGCAATGATTATTGACCCGAAACCATATGCCCGTGGCAGTCTTGCCAAGGAACTTGAACGCAATAGGCATCTTGACCGGGTTCTGCCCGCAATGGGATACTCATTGGAACAGTTAAAAGAACTTGAAGAGGCAATCAATCGGGCTGAGTGCGACCTGGTCCTGAGCGGAACCCCGATTGATTTAAGCCGGCTCATAAACACAAACAAACCTGTTATCAGGGTCCGCTACCGGCTCGAGGAAAAGTCCAAGCCTGACCTGAACCAGATTATCACTGAATGGTTAAACCACCAAGCTTATGAAGCACATTGAGTCCGAAATCCTGACAACAGGGAAGGGTGGAAACCTGACGCCCCCGTCATTGCGAGGAGCTCCCACGCCTGTGTCATTGCGTTCTGCCAAAGGCAGGTGGCAATCTCCCTCTCAACACAGGCTCGGAGCAGGCTCCGCGACGAAGCAATCTCAAAGCGAGGAGATTCCTTCAAGCTTATGAAGCACATTGAGTCCGAAATCCTGACAACACTCCGAGACCATCCTCAACAAAGACTGAGCATCACCGACCTTTCCACCCGGCTCGGCATTGACCAGTCGTTAGTGACCGCAGCAGGCACAGAGTTGGCGAACAAAGGGCTGGTTAAGATTGAGGAAGAGCCTTATCAGGAACTGGCGCGGGCGCATGAATGGAAGGAAAAACTGCCCGAGCGCCTTGCCCTGGAGAAAATCTCATTGGTCATTCTTTCAAAACCTTCGTCATTCCGAGCCCGCCAGGGCGAAGGAATCTCTTGCCCAATGTTCAATACCCAGAAAATCCCTCTTTCAAAACTGCCAGAGATTCTTAATAAAGAAGACGCTCGTTCTGAAATAAAATGGCTTACCCGCAAAGGCTGGTTTGCGCGGGAACGGGAAGGTTTGACCCTAACACAAAAGGGCAGACAGGCTTTAGCCGGGGAAATGGAACCTGACGAACTCATTGTTCTGATTCTGAAACAAAAACCCACAATTACCATTACCGAGCTAAAGGAGCATCTTGTCGGTGTTGATGTGGAAAGAGGCATCGCGCTCTTGCGCGGCAGGGATGAGATTGTGCGCATCAAACGTCGGGTTGTGCGCTGGCTTGTTCTCACCGAAAAGGGAATCCAGGAAGCGACAAGCGACAGAGACAAACCGGCACTGGAACTTACCCAGTTAACACCAGAACTCTTGGCATCCGGGCGCTGGCGCGATGCTGTGTTCAGGCGGTATGATGTTACCCTTGCGACCAAGCAAAAATTCCCGGGCAAGGAACATCCTTTACAAAGAATCATCGCTGAGGCGCGCCGCGCATTTCTTGAGATGGGGTTTGAGGAAACAAGCTCACCAATCGTTGAAATCGCCTTCTGGGACTTTGACGCCCTTTTTCAACCTCAGGACCATCCTGCGCGCGAGATGCAGGACACATTTTATCTCTCGCTGCCTTCACAGGGCAGATTGCCGGAAAAGAATACCGTCAATCGTATCGCCATGACCCACGAGAATGGCGGTGATACCGGTTCCAAAGGCTGGCGCTACCACTGGGACCAGCACAAAGCTGCAAAACTGCTCTTGCGCACCCACACAACTGCGGCAACAATCAGGGCGCTGGCGCATAATCCCCTTCCTCCGCGCAAGGTGTTCTGCATCGGCAAGGTTTTCCGCCGGGAAAATATGGATGCCACCCATCTGCCCGAGTTCATCCAGATTGATGGCATCATCATTGACGAACAGGCATCACTCGTAACCCTATTTGGCACCCTTGCTGATTTTTACGCCAAGATGGGAGCAAGAGATGTCCGTTTCCGACCAGCCTATTTCCCTTATACCGAACCCAGCGTTGAGGTGTTTGCCCACTTAGGCAGACTTGGCTGGGTTGAGATGGGCGGTGCTGGTGTCTTCCGCGAGGAGGTAACCAAACCGCTTGGCTGTCCCACAAGGGTTCTTGCCTGGGGACTTGGCCTGGAAAGGCTGGCGATGATGCGCTTTGAAATCAACGACATCCGCAAACTCTACTGGGCTGACATCAACTGGCTCCGGGAGGCAAAACTTTGCCGGTAGTCTCAATCCCTGTCCATCTCCTTTCCAAGCTCATCACCACGGAACTCGCCGGAGAGGAGTTAATCAGGGTTCTTTCTGAACTCGGCTCTGATGTTACTGGTCTTGACCCAACAACCAACTCACTCAGGATAAACCTCTTGCCGGGAAGACCGGATATGTTTGATTCTTGCGGACTTGCCCGCTGCCTGAAAGGCTATCTCGGTATCGAGACCGGTCTGACTGCATATTCCTTTGACAATTCCGGGATTCAAATCAGGGTCCAGCCAGGGCTTGAGCAGGTCCGACCGTTCATCTGCGCGGCGGTGGTGCGCAACATCCATCTTGACGACGAACTGGTCAAGGTGATGATGGACCTGCAGGAAAACCTGCACTGGGGTCTTGGTCGCAACCGGCGCAGAGCATCAATCGGCATCTACGACCTAAATACAGTTGAACCCGATTTTACCTACCAGCCGGTTGCACCTGATGGGATAAAATTTGTTCCCCTAAACTCAGACCAGCCCCTGACACCGCAAGAAATCCTCAAAACCCATCCCAAAGGTCAGGCATATCAGCACCTATTGCAGGGCTTTTCTGTCTATCCCCTGCTTATTGACCGCAATGGCAGCGTCCTTTCCCTGCCGCCAATCATCAACAGCGAAAAGACCAAGGTAACACAGTCAACAAAAGACCTGTTCATTGATGTCACCGGTCCTGATGAATGGGCAATAAACAAAACCCTTTCCGTGATAGCCGCCACATTCTCTGACCTCGGCGCTCAGGTTCAGACCGTCACGATTTCCTACCCTGATGGCAAAACCGCACTCACCCCGGATATGAAACCCGAGCAAATCAACCTGACCCCTGACGAAGTGGCAAAGGTAATCGGCATCCCGATCCCTATAGAACAACTAATTCAGCTCCTGGGTCGGATGCGCTATGACGCCAAACCAAAAGACTCCGGGCAACTGTTCGTCTCGGTTCCGGCTTATCGTGCGGATGTTATCCACCCCTGGGATGTGATTGAAGATGTGGCGATTGGATATGGCTATCACCGGCTCCAGCCCCAACTCTTAACCACCGCCACTTCGAGCCAGCCACTGAAAATTGAGGAGCTCAGCTCCTTATGCCGCAAAACCCTCACAGGTCTCGGCTTCATTGAAATTATGAGCCTCAACCTCTCCAGCCCTGAGGCGCAGTTTGACCTCTTGGGGATGAAGGATGATGGCAAAACCGTCATCTTGGAAAACCCTGTCAGTGTTGAACAGCGCATCCTGCGCCGGCACCTCTTGAGCGGCATCCTTGAAACCCTGAAACTGAATTCAACCCAGGCTCTGCCCCAGAACATCTTTGAAATCGGTGATGTTTTTGCGATTGACCCTGCTGCCGAAACCGGCGCAACCCAAAACCGCCATCTTGCCCTTGGTATGGCAGACGCCAAAACCGGCTTCGCTGAAATCAAATCCGCGATTTGTGCCCTGGTGCATGAAATGGACTGGGAAATTGCCTTTACCCAGTTTGACCAGCCACCATTTATACCTGGCAGATGCGCCCGCCTCACAAAAGCGGATAACAGCCCTGTCGGCACCTGCGGCGAAGTCCACCCCCAAATTCTTGAGCGCTTTAACCTGACAGTTCCAGTTGTCCTTGCCGAGATTGACATCCAGACCCTCTGCTCCTTATGAGCCCAAATAGCCAAAAGCCGGCAAACCCAACACCGCAACTGCGTTGCCCCCATTGCCACGAACCAATTGTTGCTGGTCAGGAACGCTGCTTCGCTTGTGGCGAAAAAATTCGCGTCCGGCACTTCGGAAGCAAACTGCCGGTTGATTACCGCATCTTCATTGCCGCCGGTGTCATCATCATCGTTGCCCTTATCGGCATCCTCACACAGGTTACAGCCGGAAAAAAGACTAAACGGGCATTACCACCGGTCATAAAACCGCGCCCGCAGTTAAAGGTCAAACCTCAGGACTCCCTGCCCCGACCCAAAAAAATCACCCAAAAAACCGCTAAACCGCAAACAGGCAACATAGAGTTCACCCGCGCACTTGACCAACTTCAACGAATCAAAGCCCGCTATGAAAAGGTCAAATACCAGGTATTAGGTGAAAAACCAACCCCAAGACAGAACGAACTGATGAACCAGATTCAGAGCGGAATCACCACAATGAGCTCAAAAATCTCACAACTCAGCGGCTCCCTCACCCCTGAGCGCAAAAAAGAAGTTATGAAAGAGATTTCTGAACTTGAACGCAAACTAAACAACCTGACTTCCGAGCTTGCCCGCGCGCCGAAAAAACCCTAAAAAGGCGCAAAACCCGCCTGCTGCCAGTAAAACTCCCGCAGATAATTAAACTGCTTCTGCAGAGCGGTCAGATGGGTCTCTTCCCAGTGCACCAGCGCGAGAAAAAACTCCTTCGCCTCAGGCATATCCGCCTTCTTTGCCAGCTCCTGATAACGGGAAATTGAAGCCTGCTCCAAAGCCAGCCCAACCGAAAGCGCGCTCATCTCCCAATGTGCGGATTTCAGTCGCCCCTTCAACCCCTCAGAAAAAATCGGACTCGCCGCGGTAATGTCAATCCCTGACCTCTCATAAAGTGGCTCAAAAGAACCGTTATTAAAAACGCTCTCAAACTGCCGCCGCAGATACTCAAGATGCTTCTTCTCCTCATCTGCCAGCCTTAAAAAAACCTCCTTACCCTGCGGGTCAACGGTCTTCTCAGCAGCGGTTTCATAAAACTCAATCCCGGTCCGCTCGGCAATCATCGCCTCCTTCAGACCGGCAAGCAACTGGGGATTAACGCTCATAATTAAGAATACCCAAAAACCAGACCCGAATCAAATTAATTCTGCCCTGCCCAAAAAACCTCTAACCACTTTGCAAACAAAAACCCAATTCCTCTCCCTGACCCGATTCCGAACCTCAGCGAAACCCTCTTTAGTCCAAACCCACAATCAAAACCAAAAACCGAACCAACAGGGGTAATGGTGGGGGGGACCTGCCCTTTTTAAACTGTGAGGATGTATGACAGAAAAAAAAGAAGTCAGAGATGAAACCACAACGCCCCCTATTCCCAACGACCAGAAAGGGGTAAAATGAGTAAAAAGGTTGCTTGCTCCCTTAATGTTGATGACTTGCAATTAGTAGCAGAAGATTGCCTTGGTCGCCGCCTGACCCCTGATGAAGTAAAGGCAGTAGAAGGTAAACTGTAAACTGGGCGATTTTATTGAGCTGTCCTTTATCTGATATTAGTGACCCTTGTAATCAGACCCTTCTCTTTGGTTGTGCATCTCAAAAAGTAAATCCCAGCCTGCAGGTTCTGGGTATCAAATCTGATTTGATGACTGCCTGAAGAAAATCTCCCCCTAACAACTGTCCTGACCAGCCTTCCTGAAACATCAAGCAGGTCAAGTTTAATCTCACTCTCTTTTATCAGGGTCAATTCAACTGTGCCATTTTCCCTTATGGGATTGGTCAAAAGCCTGAGCCCGGACCCGTTCTTTTTGAGCCCGCTGTTCTCGGTAATTCCAACCGGATACCAGAACGCCCCGAAAATCTTGCTCACACCATAAAGAGGCACAAAACCGCCAAAAACTAAAAACACCTGGGACCCTGAACCTATAACAATGTCCGGCGAATAGCGCGCCTCCGGCTGGTTAATAAGCTCTATTCCATCCGGGTCAAGCACCTCGCCGTCAGGTGTTACCCTTGCCCCATAAATGTCGCCATCCCACTCATTCCGATAATCAGTCCAGACTACAGCGTAGTTGCCGAAAAACGCCACTGCCGGGTCAGACTGGTCTAAATCTGCTGTGGAAATTGCAATCCCCAGCGTATCAAGCACCTTACCAGTAGCCGTTACCCTTGCCCCGTAAATATCCGTAAACCAGTCCCCATCCCGGTCATCATTGAACACGACCAGATAATTAGTCCCGTCATAAGCAACCCGAGGATAACGCTGGTCAAAATCAGCGGTTGAAATCGCAATGCCCTGGGGCTCAAGAACATTTCCCGTGGTTGTCACCCGGGTTCCATAGATGTCATAATATTCGCCGCTCCGATAATCATTCCAGACCACCAGATAGTTTGTTCCGTCAAAGGCAAGCGCGGGAAAATATTGCTCATTATCTGCGGTGGAGATGGCAATGCCAGAGGTGTCAATGACCTCACCAGCCGTGTCAACCCTTGCCCCGTAAATATCAGGCATACCAGCGCGCTCATCACCCCAGACCACCAGATAGTTTGTCCCGTCAAATCCAACTGCGGGAAGATATTGCCAGGATTCTGCGGTTGAGATTGGAATTCCATCCGGGTCAAGCACCTCGCCGTCAGGTGTTACCCTTGCCCCATAAATGTCGGCTTCACCATCCCTCCATTCGTCCCAGACCACCAGATAGTTTGTCCCGTCAAAGGCAACTGCGGGTGCATCCTGCCATCCAGTTCCCGCTGAAATCTGAATCCCCTGCGGGTCGAGCACCAAACCCTCATTAGTTACCCGTGTTCCATAAATATGTGGGTCGCCATTACGATAGTCCCTCCAGACCACCAGATAGTTTGTCCCATCAAAACTGACAGCCGGCGCATATTGTTCAGGGCTGGAATAACCATAGTCAAGGAGAACCCCGTCCGGGTCCAAGACCTCACCCGCAGTTGTCACCCTTGACCCATAGATGTCCTCGTAGTTATTCCGGTAATCAGACCAGACAGTAAAATACCTTGTGCCGTCAAATACAATCGCTGGCAGGAACTGGTCAGCTTCAGCACTTGAGACAATAATCCCATTTGTGTCAAGAACCTCACCCGCAGTTGATACCCGCGCCGCATAAATATCAGCCTCATAACCAGACCTCAAATCGGTCCAGACAACCAGATAGTTGGTGCCATCAAAATCAAGCGCTGGATAGGTGCTGAGGTATTGAGTAATCTCAATCCCATTCGTATCAACAACATCCCCTGTGGTTGTTACCCTTGCCCCATAGATATGATAATCCTCTTCTGTCGTCCGGTCATCCAGCCAGACAACCAAGTAGTTTGTCCCATCAAACCCAACCTGAGCAAAACCCTGATTGTTCTGGGCAGCCGCCACCGCAAACCCTGCGGTGTCAAGGACAACCCCCGCCTTTGTTACTCTTGCACCATACACATCATAATAGCCATCCCCATCCCGGTCATCATGCCAGACCAAAAGATAGTTGGTCCCATCAAAACCAATGCCCCGGAAAATAAACTGGTCATAAGGAGCGGTTGAGACCGCAATTCCGTCCGGTTCAAGAACCTCACCCGCAGGCGTCACCCTGGCAGCATAGATATCATATTCCCAACCATTCCGACAGTCATTCCAGGCGACAAGATAGTTTGTTCCGTCAAAGGCAATTGCCGGCACGAACTGGTCATATTCCGCGGTTGAGATTGCCATCCCGTCCGGGTCAAGAACAACACCGGCCGGGGTTACTCGAGCACCATAGATGTCGCCATCAGGATTGCGCCAGTCCTCCCAGACAACCAGATAGTTTGTCCCATCAAACGCCACTACGGGATTCTGTGCAGCCCAATTGGTGCAGATGGGGATGCCGAAGGTGTCTAAAAGAACCCCTTCCTGGCTAATCCTTGCCCCATAAATGCTGTAATTGCTCCAATCGTTCCACACGGCAAAATAGTTTGTTCCATCAAAACTGACATCGGCAAACTCCTGGTTACCCGGTGCAGGACCGAATATCCGGTTTGTGTCCAGCAAAAACTCCTCCAACTGGGAAACCGGAGGTTGGGATAACCTTTCTGGTCTTTTCTGTTTTATGAGCGAAAATGGTGAAGATATCCCCGGATTGGCTCTGACTTTTCGCTGCCTTTTTACTCCGGGCATCACCTGCCTGTAATGGTATTCTGCCCCGACACCGAAACTCATTGTCAGGATAACAATAAAAAGCAACCGCTTCATCACAGCCTTCTTTTCAGATATTATAATATCTGGCTCTGCCCTGTCAAGGTTTTATCTTACCAAGAGTGAGTCCGGCTTGGTAAAGACCCGACAAATCAGTTTGAACTTCTGGATATTGGCGAAAAATACCAAGAAAATCGCACCGATTAGCAAAAAGGTGATTAGCCAGATGATGTTACCGGTCCGGCGGTGCAAAATCTCCCTTCTCTCAAGGTTGCGGAACGCCCGCAGAACCCTCTCCGCCTTATTTTCATCTGGCAGGTGGTTCTCCATAAACGAGAATAATTTAGCCGGCGATAAATTATTTGTCAAGCAGGATTTTTGCTGTTATAGTGTCTAATTATAAGAGCGTTTACAAAAATTAAGGAGTAAGAATGAATTGCAATAAAGCCCTTTTTGTCCTGATACTTGTCCTTGCCGTATTCTTTGGCGTTTCTGCCCAGCCCAGAGATTTTAAGGGAACCGGTATCATTTCCGGTCAGGTCTGGGATTCAGAAAATTCCGAGCCGGTTGAATATGCCAATGTTGTCCTTTACCTTCAGCGCGACTCATCTCAGGTCAATGGTACCGTTACCGATGCCCAGGGCAGGTTTGTCTTGAAGGAACTTCTGCCCGGCAGATACTATCTTGAGGTTTCCTTTATTGGCTATCGCACCAACCGGGTGAGAAACATTGAACTGGCACCTGATGCCAGAATTGACCTGGGCAAAATCAACCTTGAACCCGCGGTAATCAACATGCCCGGGGTTGAGGCAACTGCGGAAAAGCCGAAACTTGAATACCGCATTGACAAAAAGATTAT
Source organism: uncultured bacterium (assembly GCA_964575495.1). Lineage (GTDB taxonomy): Bacteria > Hydrothermota > Tepidihabitantia > Tepidihabitantales > Tepidihabitantaceae > JAOABP01. The sequence goes on along the minus strand of CAZNRV010000178.1, from coordinate 2,192 downwards.
CAATGTTTCCCAAAACCCATCACTACAGACCGGCACCGCGGTTGATGCCCTTGAGAATGCGCCTGCGGTCAAGGTTGATATTGAGGGCAATGTCAGCCTGCGCGGTCTCTCCAGTTTCACGGTCCTGATTGACGGCAGACCATCGCCCCTCGAAGGCAGCGAGGCGCTGAAGCAGATTCCCGCAAGCACAATTGACCGGATTGAAATTGTCACCAACCCTTCGGTAAAGTATGACCCGGAGGGAAAGGCTGGAATCATCAATGTGATATTAAAAAGGCAGAAACAGTCTGGTATCTCCGGAATTGTCAATCTCAACGCCGGCACCTATGGGCAACTCGGTGGCAACCTGCTTTTGAGCACGAAAACATCTATCGGCACATTTTATATCAGCCCGGACCTCAACCGCGGCGGTTTCCCCGGAACAAGGGAGATGCAAGGCTGGGCAGTAACCGCTAATGGTGACACCGCTCATCGCCAGTCCAAAGGCAGCATGCTTTTCCAGCACCAGTTTTACGGCGTGCGCGCGGGTGCAGATTTCCAGTTGACACCTTATAACTGGCTGAGCCTTTCCGGCAGAATCGGCGGTAATGGCGGCAATCGCAGCCAGAGCGCTGATTACCAGGAGTGGAAAACGCCTGCTGCCATTGGCGAAACCCTGACTTTTCGGGGCAGCACCGTTTCCAGGGATAATGGCATCAACTTTTCCGCCAACCTTGATGCCGGTCACAACTTCAAGAAAAAAGGGCACGAACTCCTTGTGCGCGCCAGTTTTGGTGGCAACTTTAGAGAGGACTCAACCCAGACCGAAGACTCAATCGCCGGCACCATCAGAACCGGCAAAAGGACAATTGAAACCCATCAGGGCAACCCTCTTAACCTGAAAATTGACTACACCCTGCCTCTAAGGGAAAAGGACAAATTTGAGGCGGGCTATCAGGCAAGGCTGCGTTTTGGACCTAACCAGGAGACCAGGACGGCAAACTATGACACCACCACCGGCAATTATATCAATGACACCATTTACAGTTATACCTCAAGCCAGCGTGATTATGTCCATGCCCTCTATTCCACCTATTCAGGCAACTTTAAAGGGTTCGGTGCGATGCTGGGCTTGCGCAGCGAATATTCTAACAGAAGGGTAGTGATTAATGACAGCGGATTTTCACCCCTGAACCAGTTAGACCTCTTTCCCAGTGCGCACCTTTCCTACAGTTTTCCCCATGAGCAGCAGATTATGGCAAGTTACACCCGCAGGATTGAAAGACCAAGGGGCTGGGACCTATCACCATTTTTAACCTATATGGACGCCAAAAATGTCCGTCAGGGCAACCCCGAGTTAAAGCCCGAGTTCATTGACTCCTATGAGGCTGGGTTCCTTTTGCCCTTCGGCAAACACCGGCTCTCAATTGACGGCTATTACCGTGTTACCCACAATGTGATTGAACGCTTCCAACAGGTCTATCAGGAGGACATAATGCTTCATACGGTTAAAAATGTTGGCAAAGACCAGGCATTGGGCTTGGAGATGGCGCTTGATTTATCACCTTTCCGCTTCTGGAACTTAAGCCTTAACGCCGACATTTACGACTACCGGCTCAAAGGCTCGCTTGATGGAAAAGACATTTCCCAGCAGAGTTTTAACTGGGATATGGGTCTAACGACCGACCTCACCCTTTCCACCAGCACCCGGATTCAGTTACGCGGCAGATATGAAAGCCCGAGTCCAACCGCACAGGGAACCGAAGGCGCCCGTTTCTGGACCGGCATCTCTGCCCGCCAATCCCTTTTTAACCGGCAACTGGTCTTAACCCTTTCAGTCCGTGACATCTTTGCCAGTTCTGCATTCAAGAGCAAAACTCAGGGCGAAAACTTCTATACATCCACAACATTCAGCCGCAAGGGTCCGATGCTCTCATTGGGTTTGACCTATAACTTCAACAACTACAAACAGGAACGCAGAAGACAAAACACCGGCGAAGAGGAAGAAGAAACCACCACGCCGATATACGAATACTGATTTGGCTTTAAACCTAAGTGTATATAAAAATACACAAAATACAGATGACTCAAATTGAGTTATCTCTCGCATTTTCGCAACTTAACCGAAATTCACTTTTGCCCGGATAGTTGCCCCCCCTTGCAAGGATATTCATCCTGAAATGACATTGCCCGCTCAACATAATTACTGAAAC
>CAZNRV010000177.1:0-5064 GCA_964575495.1 uncultured bacterium | reverse complement strand
CCCTGGACCTAGTCACCTTTGAGGCAATCCTCAAGGAAAACGGCACTATTATTTTTCAGTACAAGGATGTGGAAACCGGCAGCCTGGTCTATGACCAAGGCAAGAACGCCACAATCGGTGTGGAAAATAAGGAAGGAAATGCCGGCTTAAACTACCTTTACTCCCTGCCGCCAATGTCACTTGCGGTTAACGACCCGCAGAACCGGCTCACACCAAATCGGGCAATAAAACTCTATCGCGAATTCCGTGATGCTGCTGCCATTGAGATTCTCCAACCAGCAATGAATGTCTTCCCTGAACCAGTGTATCCGGAGGTCAAAATTCAGAATTACGGCACTGTCGGCGACTCCATTAAGGTCTATTTCTACATCACGCCCGGAGACTATCTCGAATCACTCTTGGTAACCGGAATCAAACCCGAGACTGAAAGAACCGTAACCTTTTCCAGAGGGTGGTATGGCAGAGGCAGCTTCACCGCGGTTTGCTCCACAGCGATGGTCGGCGACATCAATCCGACAAACGATGTCGTCCGCAAGAACTTCGTTTCCTGTGCTTGGGTCCAGCGTGAGGATATCCCGATTGGTCCGGCAAGAAAGAAGGTAAAGGACGCTTCTTTAGTCTATGCCTCAACAACCAATAAACTTTACGCACTTAAAGGTGGCAACACAAATGAGTTCTATTGCTACGACATCACTACCAGAACCTGGGACTCGTTAGCCCGGATGCCACTTGCTCCATCAGGTAAAAAGCCAAAGGATGGCTGCGACCTTGCATTTGACCCGTTCCATGGAATTAGCGGTTATATCTGGGCTATCAAAGGCGGCGGTATGGCCGACTTCTATGCTTATGATATCGATGGTGATTTCTGGATTACCAAGCCTTATCTCCGGGTGACCGGTTATAACATTCGCCTGCCCAAACGAGGAGCCGCACTTGCCTATGTGCCAACACACGGTCCTGAAGGTGCGGTCTACTGCGCAACCGGAAACAACTCCCTTACCTTCATCCGATTTGACATCGGAGACGATACTTGGGCACTCTGTCCTAATGTTCCTTTAAGTACGGCTAACCCCAAAACCTGCCGTTATGGAACCGATATGGTTTATGATGGCGACAGCATCATCTATTTGCTCAAAGGCTCAAGAACCACCGAAGTCTGGAAATATCGTCCGGATAATGATACCTGGCGCATCATTCCGTTAGATGAGGTCAGTTTAATTGGTCCGACTAACCGCAGGGTGAAAAATGGTGCTGCCATAACCTTTCTTGACGGTAACCTCTATGTCCTGAAAGGAGGAAATAGCCAAGAGTTCTGGAGCTATTCCATTGGCGGAGGAAATGTCTGGGTGCGGCGTTCTGATATCCCGCTTTCTCTCATCGGCAAGCGCAGAAAACCAAAACGGGGAGCAGCAATGGCGGCGACATCCGATGCCATCTTCTGTCTAAAAGGCTCGTCGGTATTCGAATTCTGGGAATACCGACCGGGAACCGATTCATTTGGTTTAATGAATTCCACCTCCTTGCCATCTCGCCAAGGTGTAATGGCAGAAAACAATAAACTGCCATTCCAATTGGCGCTCTCTGTTTATCCCAACCCTACGAGCCGCAATAATCTGCAAATATCTTACAGCCTGCCGGCCTCAGGTCCGGTGCAGTTGAAGGTCTATGATGCCACCGGCACACTAATTCGTGCCCTTGTTGATGGAACCATGCCTGCAGGCAGCCATACCATCACCTGGGACCGCCGGACAAATCAAGGCAGGATTGCTGCAACTGGTGTTTATTTCGTTAAACTCAGGAACGGCAAGACCATACTTTCAGAAAAGGTGATACTCCAGAACTAAGTAAAAGGTACACAAACTAAGGGGGTCCATAACCGGACCCCCTTAATTTTTAAAAGCGGTACCAGAGATAAATTGTCAGAAGCAAAAGGATGACTGCAAAGGTGGTAATGGCAAATGAAAGCCCGAATGTAATCGAGGCAAAACCAAGGTTTATAACAAAGGTAGGCACACCAAACTGCAACGACTTGAAGAAAAAATCCCTAACCGGTCCGGCAGGAAAAAGTCCACTGAGAAAATAGGAAAGGACAGAACCGGCAATACCTGCAATAACAATTGCAATTATTAAAAGCCCAAGTGAACGTCCACCAGCGCAGGTTGGTCTGTTTCTCATTGTCTCTTCAGGTCAACTATAATAACCAATCAAGCCTAATCAAGTCCAGCCGTCTTTTTTATTTTAAGGCGCAAATGCACGAGCCGAGCAAAGAGGCCGATACAGGTTCCGCTAATAGCTCCAAATAGAACAACGACCGGCACCAGCACCCACAAGCCTGAACTGGGCACCAGTAAAACCCTGGCAACAATCAGCTGACCGATGTTATGCGCAACACCGCCCGCACAACTTATTCCCACCGCACTGAAAAATCTCCTGCCAACAGCCTGAGTGATAATCATTGCCCCGAGACCCAAAATACCACCAACAGCAGCAAAAAAGAAAAAAGGCGTCAAAAACCTGCCGGCGATGATTGAACCCAAGATAAGTTTCAGCAGAAATACCCAAAAGGCACCGAGAGCGCCGATATCAACCAGTGCCAGCACAATCCCTAAATTGCCAATTCCAAGCCGCAACCACGGTAAAGGCATTGGCAGAAAGTTGTCAACCGTGTAAAAGCCCAATGGCAAGCGCCCCATAAACCGCTATTCGCACCTGTTTATCTCGTGATGGCATCGATTTCACCTCTGCCCTTGAGCATTACCATCACCCGATTGGGAACGCAGACAAGCACCTGTCCGGTTCGCTCCGCCCTACCCATTCGCACGCAGAGCTTACGCGGACAATCAGAATCAGTGATCCTTGCCCCCTTCCCGTTTATCACTACTGTTGTCTTTCCAACCGGACCGCTCAGAACTAAAACAGTGTCTCTGGGCAGTCTGATGATTGCCTTTCCCTCCTGCCACTGAATAACGCACTCCTGAACATTATTATTTCTCCTCAAGAGAAGTAAAAACCCAAAACCACTGACAAACAAAAAAAATATTATCAAGAGCCAATCACCCATTTTTATCAACCCTGACTTCATATTACGAGGTCTGCCTTTCTACCGCACCGAGCGCATCTGCCATCCTTGACATCAACCAGCCTGCCTCGATAACCGCTGCGCTCGACCAGCACCGTTCCGCATTCAGGGCAGAATGTGTCCCGATATTTTGGACCTGGCTGGACATTTCCCAAATAAACATAATACAGTTTTCTTTTGGCAATCGCCGCAGCCCGTTCAAGCGTCGCCAAGGGTGTCATCGGCTCCTCTGCCTTATGCCTAGGGAAAAATCTTGAAAAGTGCAGAACAGTATTTCTGCCCAGACTAGCAACAAAATCGGTCAGCTCCTCAATCTCTTCATCTGCATCATTCCTTCCTGGAATCAAAAGTGTAGTCAGCTCGATATGGCATCGCTCTCTGGCTGCTCTTATCGTTTCCTGAACCGCACTCAAATCCCCCTTGACATAATCACGGTAAAACTCCTTTCTGATTGACTTCAGGTCGATGTTCATCGCATCAATCAATGGCAGCAGTTCACTAAGTGGCTTAGGACTAATCATCCCGTTTGTCACTAAGACATTTTTAATCCCGGCATTTTGCATCAGCCTGCCCGCATCTAAGAGATACTCATACCAGACCAATGGCTCGCTATAGGTATAGGCAATAAGCCCAAGTCCGTAATCCTTGACAATCTTCAACAACTCCTCAGGTGGGATGTAACGGCTCGGTGCCCGTTCCTGGGAAATCTCCCAGTTCTGGCAGAAAGGACACGAAAGGTTACAGCCATAGGTGGCAACAGAAAAAATCTCCTTTCCTGGATAAAAGTGATAAAGTGGCTTTTTCTCAATCGGGTCAACCGCCATTGAAACTACCTCACCATAATTGACCGCAAAAAGTTCACCATCAATATTTTTCCTGCCTAGACACCTGCCGGTCTTTCCTGGCGCAATTAGACACCTATTCGGACACAAAAGGCATCTCACTTTTGCATCCTCCCTTTCTGTCCAGAGCGCCCTTTTATTCATCTTTTCCCACCTTTGTCATTACAATGGAATCATCCATTTCCTCAAAGAAATATGCCTCCACCTCTAGCTGATTTTTTAATAATTCCCTTCCCTCATTAACACCCAAGACAAAAAGCGCAGTGGCATAAACATCAGCCTCAAGCGCGGTGGCAGCAAGAACAGTTATCGCCACACAACTCCGTGCAGGATAACCGGTTCTGGGGTCAATGATATGGCAGAAGCGTTTCCCATCCCTTTCAAAAAACTGCTCGTAATCACCCGATGTTGAAACCGCTTGTTCCCTTAACTTTAAAATTTTGAGCACACCCTCTTTGCGTGGGTGCTGGACCCCGATTCGCCACTCCTTGTTGCCGAAAACCCTTATATCACCACCAGCATCAATCAGCCCCTGCTTTGCACCCGATGCCTGCAACAGCTCAAGCGCCCTGTCAACCGCATAACCAACCGCAATCCCTCCTAAATCAATACTCACCCCATCCCCCAAAACAACCGAATCACCATTAATTAAAACCCTTCTGTAATCAACATCTTTCAGCACCCTCGCAATTATGGCGCTTTCAGGAACCTGATAATTGCCGTCATAAAACCCCCAGATTCTTAACAGCGGCTCAACAGTAATATCAAAAACCCCTTTGGTTCTTTCTCCAAATTCAAGCGCCTTTTTGAGCAAATCCCCTGTTTCGTTAGAAACTAAACCCTTTTTATCTCTATTCAGCCTCACAACCTCGCTTTTATCAGAAAAGAGAGACCATAATGAATCCAGCCTGCATATTTCCTGAAGCGCCTTATCAACCGCTTTGTTCAACTCCGCTTTATTCTCACCGATCACCCGAATCCTCACATAACTGCCAAAAACCATCCCGGTCCTCTCAACCTCTATCAACCTCGATTTACAGGACAGGGAAAACAATATCAGCACGCAATAAATCGTTCGTTTCATCCCTATAATATAAGCGGCCAATCCCTGAAATCAAGAAATAAATCCCCAAAGTGTACATA
>CAZNRV010000176.1:0-2927 GCA_964575495.1 uncultured bacterium | reverse complement strand
GTCCCATACCGGTCCTTAAAACCCGCTTTATCTCCTCAAGCGAATGATAACCCGAACGAATCGCCCTTCTCACCTCATCCTCGGTAATCTCTTCGCACCGGCAAACAATTACCGTTTTTGCTTTTGCCTTTTTAACCTTTGACATTTTTCATCTGTTGAAAATATCAATTAAAACCCTTTCAAGCCGCTCGCCTAAAAAAGAACCGATACTCACCTTTGCCTGCGGGAAAAACCTCACCTGATAATCCCCTCTTAGCCCGGCCTTTTCTTGACAAAATTCAATCGCCTGCATAAACCCGGCAAGTGAATCAACAAGACCAAGCACCTTCGCATCCCTTCCCAGCCAGATTCTGCCCTGAGCAACAGCGTCAACCTGCTCATAACTCAGGCTTCTGCCCTTGGCCACCTTCTCCACAAAATGCTGATAAAACCAGTCAATCTGCTCCTGGAATATCGAATCCTCAGCCGGTGTCAACTCCCTGACATCACCAACCGCATCTGCATGCTCCCCCTTTTTGACAACCTGACGCCTGACCCCCAATTTGTTATAAAGACCCTCGGTGACCAGGCGCAGACTGAAGACACCGATTGACCCGGTGATTGTTCCTGGCAGAGCAAAAATCTTGGTGCCGTTGCAGGAGACATAATAACCTCCTGATGCCGCGAGGCTTCCCATTGACACCACCACCGGCTTTTTCCCTTTGACCAGTGCCAGTTCCCGCCAGATGGCATCTGAGGCAACACCATCGCCCCCAGGGGAATCAACCCGCAGGACAATTCCCTTAACCCTTTTGTCCTGCCGTGCTTCCCTGATTGCCCGACACACCGTTTCCGAACCCGCCCGCCTTTCCCCGGTGAGGAAGTCGGTGCCTGACTCGCCCTGAACAATACTACCATTGACATATATCACCGCAATCCCTGCCGGTTCATCCCAGCGATAATTAAATTCCCTTTTACTGGCAAGCCCCCTCTCCTCCAGCCGCAAAAGCCCGCGCAAACCCTTTTTCACAATTGAGTCCAGTTCATCCTCATAGAGAAATGTGTCAATCAGACCAAGAGCCTTTGCTTGTTCTGCCCGGAAAAACCCCTGACCAATCAGACTTTCCACCTGTGCACGGGAAAGGCTACGCCCATCGCTTACCGCAAGGACAAACTCCTCATAGATACCATCAACCAGCGCCTGCATCTGCTCTTTGTTTTCCCCGCTCATTGAGTCCTCGGTAAAGGCTTCAACCGCGCTCTTGTATTTGCCACGCCGGTGCGCCTCAACCTTCAAACCCAACTTATCCAGAGCCCCTTTGAGAAATGTCGCCTGTGCAGAAACACCTGGAATGACAACATTGCCCAACGGATGCAGAATAATCTTGTCTGCACCCAAAGCAAGCAGATAGCCCGCTATCCCAAAATCACGGGCATAGACCCAGACCTGCTTATTTTGCTTTTTCAGCCTGATAATCCCGGTTCGCAATTCCTGAGCCTGAGTAAAACCTAAATTCTCATCCTTCAATTTCAGGACCACCGCCCTGACCGTCCGCTCATCTTCCGCCTTTTTCAATAGTTCTAAAAGGGAATAGGTTGTCCTTGCCCTTTTCAGAGCCATAAGGCTGAACCCCGGTTTCTGCTCAACAACCTCTTCATTCAGGCCTATCTCAAGGTAACGCCTGCCACTGGTAAAAACCTGGTGCCTGAACTCTTGACTCAGGCGGAGGACACCGCCCAGTTCAGCTGGTCTATTCACTCCGCAAAACCCAAGACCGAACCTGCCCAAACTCAGATTGACACCAAGGGCAAAATTAACCCTGTCTTCACCGCCCATCTTCACCCTTGCGCCAATATCAACTCCGGCAATCGGCTCTGCCTGAAAACCGATAAACGGCTGCAGCGGCTTTAAATAGGTCTCGGCAAAAAATGTCAACCTTGGACCAAAAGGTCTCACACCCGCGCCGATACCAACCCTGCCAAAATTCCTGTTCACACCCTGCCACAATCCACCTATGGAAAGCCATTTATTAGGTCGCACCATTGCACCCAAATCCCAGTGCGCAACGCTGTCACGAACAAAACGAACACCACCAAAAACCTCATCCTGCTTTATTCCCAATGCCAGACCATAGCGCAATGGTCTCGGCTCGATAAAACCTCCAATCGGACCGCTCGTCAAAACAAAACTGTTGTTGTTCAGGAAAGCCTGCGTCTGAAAGTTATAAAGATAATAAAACTCCAGACTACGATTCATTCCCAAACCAGCCGGATTGGCAAATACCGCCAGCCCGTCATCGGTCGTGGCGATGGAAAGCGGCATCTGGGGTGTAATCCCATAGCAAAAAAGAGAAATCACCAGCCCTGCAATCATCCTTTACCTTTCAATCTAATGGCTCTGACATCATTATAAAACCGCTTCGGCACAGCGATGGTCACGACCGCACACCGGTCCTGCACCCTTGTGTCAAGCACCTTTACCACCCGTGCTGAACAGACCTCTTTACCGCTCCGGTCAACACCAAAAACACGCTCGCCCACCTCAGGTCTGGGCAAAAGCTCATATGGCAGGGTAACGGTCGCCTCCTTTTTCGAATATGCCCAGTTGACAACAAATATCGCCAGACCCGGACACTGGGCAACGCACACACCGCACCCATTACACCGCTCAAAATCAACCTTTGGTATCTCGGTCAGATTGCCCACAATTGTGATTGCCTTTCTCGGGCAGGCATAGGCACACGGGTTACAGGGAATATTCTCAACGCACTCAATTACCACGACCGGACCCTTTTTCAGCCGTGCAGCCGTCGGCAAAAGACCTTGCCGCTTCAAGTCCGTCTTGGTCAAAACGCCATTTTCTTGCAACCGCTTTATGCGCATAAATTCAAAAATATTGCCAACACCACCGATTATAAAAAACAAACATTAAAGGTCAAGAGAAAGGC
>CAZNRV010000175.1:0-16501 GCA_964575495.1 uncultured bacterium | reverse complement strand
ACTCAGTACGGCACAAGGTTTTATCTTTTGAAGCCGACACTTGCCGACCTGGCGTTGAAGGTGAAACGGACAACGACCATTGTTTATCCGAAGGACACCGGTTATGCGCTCTTGCAGACATTGGTTTTTCCAGGGGCAAGGGTGATTGAGGTTGGTTCTGGTTCTGGTGCTTTGACCACTATTCTTGCCCATTTTGTCCGTCCTGATGGCAAGGTGTATTCATACGAAAGGAGAGCGGAGTTCAGCGACAATGCGCGGGAGAATGTCAGGCATTACGGGCTTCTGGATTATTGTGAGTTTTTTGTTGCTGACCCGGGTGAAGAAGGCTTTTTGCAAGAGGGGGTAGATGTGGTTTTTCTTGATTTGCCAGAACCGTGGACTTTAGTCAAACCGGCAAAGCGGGCATTGAAAGGAGGCTATGCGCTATGTAGTCTGGTGCCAACAGTTGAGCAAATGCGGAGGTTTGTTTCCGCGCTTGGTGCTGAAGGTTTTGTGCGGATAAGGGCAAAGGAGATTTTGGAGCGGGCATATTTTCTGCGCGAGACCGGGACAAGACCGGTTGACCGAATGGTCGCACATACGGTTTATCTTGTCTTTGCCCATAAGGCAAACACAATCGATGAGTAGACGCTGATTTCAGATGATTGTTAGGATGTTTACATTGCTGCTGGCTTTGTCCCTGACAGGCTGTCCGGACAGAACTCAAAAAAAAAGTGGCGTAGCAGGGGTTGAGAAAACCGGTTGTGTTTCATTGGTGCCGAGTATAACAGAAATCATTTATGCGATTGGCGCGGAGAGCCTTTTGAAGGGAAGCACTGCTCAGTGTGATTACCCTTTAGAGGCGCAAAGAATCTACAAGGTTGGCGATTTCCAGGCGCCGGATTTAGAACGAATTATGGCGTTAAAACCAGGGCTTGTCTTCGCCACCAGACCGATGCACAATCAGCTAATCGCGAGGTTGAAAGAGCTTGGAGTTAGGGTTTATGTTTCTGATCCAAAGGATATTGATGGAGTTTTTGCCGAGATTGAATCGGTGGGAACAATTCTCAGTCACGAGAAACAGGCAAAAAGGCTAATTGAGAGTCTTAAAGTTAGGCTGGAATCATTGCCGTTTTTTTCTGATACACCTAAGGTTTATATTGAGATTGCGATTCAACCTTTGATGAGTATCGGTAAAGCGGTTTTTATCAATGACATTATTCGCAGGGCAGGTGGCAGAAATATATTTGACGATTTCTCAAATCCTTATCCGGTTGTCAGTTCAGAAGTGGTGGCAGAGAGAAATCCGGATGTGATTCTGAATTTACATCCCGGGATTGGGGTAGGTGAGGTAAAACAAAGGGTGGGCTGGGGAAATATTGCGGCGGTGAAAAACGGCAGGGTTTACACAAAACTAAATGAGGATTTGTTTTTCCGTCCAGGACCAAGGGTGATTGAAGGTGTTTTGGTTCTCGCCCGGCTGCTTCATCCTGACCAGTTCCAATAATGGGATATAGAAGACAACCGGGCTGGTTCATTCTAATCTTTGTTCTTCTTGCCGGCATTATTTTTGAAGTCTTTACCGGTCCAGGTGGATTTTCTTTAAAGAATTTAAGTTCGGTTATCAGTTTCCGTTTGCCGAGGGTTGGTATCGGAATCATTGCTGGCGGGGTTTTAGCGGTTGTTGGTGGTTCTTTTCAAGGACTTTTGCGCAATCCGCTTGTTGACCCCTGGACACTGGGTGTGGCAAGTGGTGCGGCATTGGGTGCAACAGTGGCTATGATTTCTGGCACTGGTTCAAATCTTTTTTTGCCGGTTGCGGCATTTTTGGGTGCGCTGTTAGCAATTGGGCTGGTTTACATTTTGGCTGGTGGCAAATCCGGTGTCGCAGTAACAAGACTGGTTCTTGCCGGTGTCATTGTCAGTTTTTTCTTTTCCAGTTTGGTGATGCTTTTAATGGTCTTAGGCAGACATACATTGGGTGAGGCAGTTTATCTGATGATGGGAAACCTTGGAATTGTTTTTACCCAGAAATCAGGCTGGCTTTTATTGATTTGTGCGCTTTTAGCATTGGCAGGCAGTTTCTGGCTTTTTGTGCATGCACGCGAACTGGATGTTATTTCCCTGGATGATGAAGTGGCACTGAGTTTAGGCGTTGATGCCCAAAAGCTGACAAGAATGGTCTTTTTGGTTGGCTCGCTTGCGGTGGGGATGGTTGTTGCCTGGACCGGAGCGATAAGTTTCGTAGGGCTCGTCGCCCCGCATTTAGTAAGAATGCTTTTCGGACCGAAACACAGGGTGGTCTTGCCGGGTTCGTTTCTGTTAGGTGCCGGGATGTTGCTTCTGGCAGATTCAATAGTGCGCAACATCGCACCTGCAGGCTTGCCGTTATCAGTTATAACCGCGCTGATTGGGGTACCATTTTTTATCTATCTTTTAAAGGCAAAGGTGTGAAGGCGATTGAGATTGAAGATATAAGATTTGCTTATCAGGAACAGCTGCTGTTTGAGCGGTTGTCTCTCAGTATCGAGGAGGGAGAGTTTTTCGGCATCATCGGCCCAAATGGTTCAGGCAAATCAACCCTATTAAGGCTGATGAGCGGAATTTTAAAATATCAAAGGGGCAGGATAAAACTTCTGGGAAAGGACTTGACCACGTTTTCAAGACAGCAAATTGCAAGGTTTGTGGCGCTTGTGCCGCAGGAGAGTTTTTTTGCCTTTGAGTGGACGGTTGAAGATGTGGTTATGATGGGGCGTACCCCTTTTCTGAAAACCTTTGCCCAGCCGGGGGCATTAGACCGAAAAAGAGTTGAGGAGGCTATGGCTCTGACCGGTGTTACGAAATTAAGAGGTAAGAGTATCAATTGCATTTCTGCTGGTGAAAAACAAAGGGTAATTGTTGCCCGAATTTTGGCGCAGGAACCTGAGATTATCTTATTAGATGAGGCAACATCTCATTTGGATCTTTATCACCGGCTGGAAATTGTGCGGGTAATGTTGGAATTAAAAAATCAAGGCAAAACGGTTGTTTTTGTTTCCCATGATTTAAACGAGGCTTCTGCATACTGTTCAAAGGTTTTATTAATTGCTCGGGGCAGAATATTAGCCTGTGACAGACCGGAAATGGTGATTACTGCGAATTTGATAAAACAGGTTTATGGTGTTGAGCCGATAATAGCGCCTCACCCGGCGACTGGTCGTCCTCAGGTTTTTTTGCCCTCGTTCTAACCCTTATTTTATTGTATCGGCTTTGGTTGTATTCTGTTCATCAAAGATCTGCCGTGCTATTTTGGTGGCATAGTCCGGATTATGCCACTGTTTTATTTCCTGTTCCAGGCTGTCAGCTCTTGCCTTTAGTTTTTGAATCTGCAGCTGGTACTTGCGAGTGCGATAGATTTTAATTAAGACACTTACCAGTCCATTGGGTCCAGGCAAAAATAGTAGTCCTAACGTAAGAACTGCCAGACAGAGCGGCAAAAGGATTTTTGAGCGCCGGTTTGACCGATGATTATTAATCATCGCAAAAGTGTTTTCAGCCCGGCATACGGCAGACGGTCCTCTTCTTCTATCCTGATGAGCCGGTTATATTTGGCGGTTCGTTCGCCCCGACAAGGTGCACCGGTTTTAATCTGACCACAGTTTGCAGCTACTGCGAGGTCAGCGATGAAGTGGTCATCGGTTTCCCCGGAGCGGTGTGAGACAATTGCGCGGTAACCATTTTCCATTGCCACCTTCATACAGTCAAATGTTTCGCTGACAGTGCCAATCTGAGTTGGTTTTACAAGTACGGCATTTGCAGCAGCCTGCTGAATACCCTTTTTAAGGCGTTCGATATTGGTTACAAAGATATCATCACCAATGAGTTGGACCCTGTTACCCAACCTGGTGGTGAGTTCATGCCAGCCATTCCAGTCTTCCTCTGACAAGCCGTCCTCAATTGAGATGATGGGATATTTCTCCACCCAGCTGGCATAAAGTTCAATCATTTCCTGAGCACTTACCGCCCTTATTTCCGGATTGGTGAAGATATAGGCATTGTTCTGATAAAGGCTACTGGCAGCAATGTCAATTGCTAGGTAAATCTGTTCACCCGGGTGGTAGCCGGCTTTTTCAATCGCCTGCATGATTATCTCGAGGGGCTCTTCGTTACTGATGAAATCAGGAGCCATTCCACCTTCATCACCAACAGTCGTCGGTTTATTTCTTTCTTCAAGTATTAATTTCAGCGCATGGTAGATTTCAGCGGCAGATCGGATTGCCTCTTGAAAATTAGGCAGTCCGGCAGGCACAATCATATACTCCTGAATATCAAGGTTGTTAGGTGCGTGCAGACCGCCGTTAATGATATTCAGAAACGGTGTTGGAATCATCCTTGTGCCCGTTCCTCCTAAGAGACGATAAATAGGCAAACCTGCACAGACTGCCGCAGCTCGGCAAACAGCCAGTGAGACGCCAAGGATGGCATTGGCGCCAAGTTTGGATTTATTTTTAGTTCCATCAAGTTCAATCAGGGTTTGGTCAATTCGGAACTGGTCAGTAGCATCCATTCCTACAAGTCGGGGTGCAATAATCTCCTGAATATTGGTAATTGCCTTAAGCACACCTTTGCCAAAGTAGCGGTGGGGGTCTTTATCGCGCAGCTCCAGTGCTTCAAATGAACCTACCGAAGCACCGGAAGGAACTGATGCCCTGCCCATTATGCCATTAGCAAGGATGCAGTCAACCTCCAACGTCGGGTTACCCCGTGAATCAAGAATTTCTCTTGCAATCAGTCTGGCGATTATTGGTCTTGCCACAGTTTACTCCTTTGTTACCGTCTGATATTCTGTCCTGCGTTCTGTATAGAGGGGAAATGCTTCGACAAGCTCCTTGACCTCGTTTTTAATTTTCTCCAGTTTAACCTCATCTTCGCCAGCAGCAATCGTTCTGTCAATCAGGTCGGCAATCTTTTCCATCTCTGGTTCCTCCATTCCTCTGGTAGTCAGCGCAGGAGTACCCAATCTCATCCCTGAGGCGATAAAAGGTTTTTCTGGGTCAAATGGAATCGTGTTTCTGTTGACGGTAATTCCTACCTTTCCTAAAAGCCTTTCAGCATCTCTTCCTTTAATCCCCTTAGGTCTCAAATCAACGAGCAGGAGATGATTGTCAGTGCCACCAGAGCAGAGACGGAATCCTCGTCGTGCCAAGCCTTCCGCAAGGGCTTTGGCATTAACAAGGGTCTGACGCTGATACTCCTTAAACTCCGGGCTCAAGGCCTCTTTGAAGGCTACCGCCTTTGCAGCTATGCAGTGTTCCAACGGGCCACCCTGAGTTCCAGGAAATACGACTTTGTCCAATTCTTCAGCATACTTTGCTTGGCACATTATGATTGCCCCACGGGGACCACGCAAAGTCTTATGTGTGGTAGTGGTAACGATATCGGCATGAGGGATGGGTGATGGATGAAGGCCAGCGGCAACTGGTCCGGCGATGTGGGCGATATCAGCGAGTTGTGCTGCCCCTACCTCTTCACAGATTTCTTGAAATCGGTCAAAATGAATAGTGCGCGGATAGGCGGATGCGCCACTGACAATCACTCGCGGTCTATTTTCAAGAGCCAACTTCCTAATAGCAGCGTAGTCGAGCATTTCAGTGTTAGGGTCGACGGTGTAATGAATAACCTTGAAATAACGACCAGAGAAGTTAATAGGGTGACCGTGAGAAAGGTGACCGCCATGGGTTAGCGAGAGACCCATAATAGTATCGCCGGGATTGGCGAGGGTGAGATAAGCGGCGATGTTTGCTTGGGTACCGGAATGAGACTGGACATTGACATGGTCGCAACCAAATAGTTGCTTTGCGCGCTGAATTGCCAGTTCTTCGGCAATATCAACATATCGACACCCACCATAATACCTTTTTTTCGGATAGCCTTCGGCGTATTTGTTGGTTAATACCGAACCGAGCGCTGCCAGCACTGCCTCAGAGCAAAAGTTTTCCGAGGCAATTAACTCCAAGTTCGAGTGCTGGCGGTTAGTCTCTTTGGCTATTGCCTCAAACACTTCCGGGTCAGTTTCAAAAAGATATTTGGGTGTCATTTTTATACTCCTTTTAGTAATTATATAAGAGTAAAGTTCTTTATGCCAAAGTCAAGGATTTTGCGTTGGGCTTGCAAGAACAAGTGATTTTGTTATACTTTTAATAATTATGTTCGATGAACTGCTAAAAACCGTAAAGATCTTGCGCCGTCGTTGCCCTTGGGACCGCAAACAAACGGCAGGTTCTACTCGTCCACTACTTTTGAATGAGGTTTTTGAACTTGATGAAGCTTTACGAAAAGATAACAAACAGGCAATTGCTGAGGAGCTTGGTGATTATTTCTTTATTGGGATTTTTCTCGCGCAGATTTTAGAAGAGGACGGCATTAAACTAAAGGATATTCTGAAAAAGACAATAGAAAAATTGAAGCAGCGGCACCCACATATTTACGACAATGTTAAAGTGAAGGGCGCAGATGAAGTTTTAAGTAACTGGGAGAGGATAAAGAAGGAAGATGACAGGAATTCAATTTTAGTGGGCATTCCTATTGCACTCCCTGCATTGCAACAGGCGCAATTGATGCAGGAAAGATGTGAGCGAATTGGTTTTGACTGGCAAAATCCAAAGGAAGTAATATCAAAAGTAGAGGAAGAAATAAAGGAATTTAAAACGGAAATAAGAAAAACAAAGGGAAAGGGTAGAAAAATACGGAAGCAGATTGCAGAGGAGCTGGGCGACCTGCTATTTGCCGTTGTAAATCTTTGCCGGCATCTCGATGTTGATGCAGAAGGGGCGCTGAAGAATGCCAATCTCAAGTTTAAAAAAAGATTCCAGCAGGTTGAAAAAGAGTTTAGCCGTCGGGGTAGAAAATTGACTATGGTTTCACTTGAAGAGATGGAGGCAGTTTGGCAAAGAGTGAAAAGAGAAGAATAATCAGCTTGACATCAGCACGAAATGAAGTAAAACTATATAGTTAACTTACTATGCAGCTCATAGGTGTGAAAGTTGAAATATTGGGGCCGTGGCGCAGTTGGGAGCGCGTTTGACTGGCAGTCAAAAGGTCACGGGTTCGAATCCCGTCGGCTCCATATGTTGGATTTTTGATTTTAAAATTAGAAGGAGTTTAAAATGGTGCGAAAAATTTTGGTGATAATAACGATAGCATTGCTTAGCTCCCTTGCTGGCTGGGCAATTTTTACCGGCTGTGCTCCGACTCAGAGTATAACGAAATGCAGCGAGGAACAGCTACAGGCACGACGGGATTCGGCCCAGTTGACTTATAGTATTGGTGCCCAGTATTACGGTCAGAGTGATTATGAAGCGGCTCTCGTTAATTTCGAGAAGGCGCTTGAGTATGATTCAACTTATTATGACCCGTACATTGCCATTGGTAACATCTATCGCAAACAGCGTGATGCGAGTCAGGCAGAGGAATACTATCGTAAAGCCATAAGGCTTGACCCTAAAAAGGCAAAGGCTTATGAAGCGCTTGGGGATTTATATCTTGAAATGGGACGAGATGAGGATGCATTGAATGTTTATCAGCAAGGTTTGGAGCAGGATTCTACCCTCGCTGATTTATATAACGGTATTGCTGATATCTATGTGCGCAAAGGGACGATGGGCAAGGCAGATTCAATTTATCAGATTGCACTTCGGCGGTTTCCGGATGACTTGGCGGTACAGCGGCTCTGGGGCGAATTTTTGTATAAGTTAGGTAGATATCGCGAGGCGGTAGATGCACTGAAACCGCTGGTTGCCCGTTTTTCGCAGGTGCCAGCACTTAGAGCAAAGCTTGCTGATGCCTTGATTGAATTAAAAGAGTACAAAGCCGCATTAGCCCAACTAGATACAGTTTTTATGGTTGACCCGAATAATTTTCAAGCAAAATTACGTCAGGGTGTAATTCTTGCCCGTCAGGGGCAGTATCGTTCGGCAATTGCCCGGTTTGATGAGGTTCTTGCGCGGGATTCAACATTTGCGCTTGCCTATATTTACAAGGGTGAGGCGTTGAGTGAACAGGGTAATTATGTGCAGTCAGATGCCAATCTCCGCAAGGCGCTTGCGTTTGACCCGAACCTTCTTCAGGCTTATATAGACCTTGGAGACAACCGACGCAAACAAGCAGATGCCACACGCGGCAGCAATATTACTCAAGCAGCTACTGCCAAACTCAAGGCTGCCAAAGCGCTTTATGAGGAAGCCAAGAGTTATTATCAGCGTGCGCTCAGCGACTCCGCACTGGCAAGTTATGCTCGCGCGCAATTAGACTATATTGAGAAAAACATCGGCGCGATTGAAAAAGAGTTATTTGTCCGATAACCTTAACTGATGTTTAACCGGTCGGTTTTACTGCTTAATCAGAATTATGAACCCCTTTCGTTGTGTCGGTTGAAGCGAGCACTTGTTCTCGTTTTGAGCCGGAAGGCAGAGCCGATAGAAAGTTCAGATTTAGTTCTTCATACAGTTAATATGAGCTTGCCGGTTCCCAGCGTGGTGCGGTTGAATTATTATGTGCGGCTTCGTCGTAGGGAAGTGCCGCTGACCAAACGCAATATCCTGAGACGGGACAATAATATCTGTCAGTATTGTGGTGCGCGGTATCCGGTAATGACTACTGACCATGTAATACCAAAGGCGCTAGGAGGGTCGGACTCTTGGGAAAATATGGTCTGCGCCTGTCCAGAATGCAATGCTAAAAAGGGAAGTCGAACCCCTGCACAGGCCAAAATGAGGTTGCTGCGTAAGCCCAAGGCGCCTCATTACGTAACATTTGCGGTCAATACACTGGGCGAAATCCCAGAGGCATGGCGTCAGTATCTTTTTATCAGTTAGCCAAGTCTTGTTGCTCTTAATTTTGTTTGTCGGTGGTGTTTCCTTACCGGATGTCTCTTCTGAAATGAAGGAGGTTCAGGGATTAAATATAAAATTGCCGGTTTTATTGCTATCAATAGAAGGACGTGGACTGCTTACAGGTATTTCCGTAGGTTTTAAGGTTGGTGATACTATAGACTATTCCCGGCTGAAGCAGGGGGAGGAAAAAATCTGTCAGCAACTTCGTAGTAAAGGGTTTTTATGGGCCGAGGTTTTGACGGATACAATTATTGATTCTTCAGGTATAAGAGTAAAATACAGGGTGAATAGGCACCAGCAGGCTAAAATCGGCGGTTGGAGACTGATTGGCAATGACAGTGTGGGTGATAACCAGTTATTATCGGTTTTACCCAGAAAGGGGAAAGGGTTCAATAACGCCCTTCTGAGCCAAGTGGAAAATAGACTCCGTGGTAAATATGCCAGTGCAGGTTTTCCTTTTGCTGAAATCAGTTTAATTGGAATGAATGAAAGCGCGGGATATGTCTTTCCTTTATTCAAGGTCTTTGAGGGTCCAAGGGTTAAAATTAGTTTTATTACTTTTTCAGGAGCTGGGGATAAAAGTGAACGGTATCGATTGTCATTACTTCGTCAGACCGGTTTTCGAGGGAGTGTTTACTATAAACCAACACAAGTAAGGATGTGGAAGCGAAATCTGGAAGGGGGAGGCTGGATAACTATTGATAGCCAAGAGATAGTGATGAGGCAGTCTCAATACGGGATGAGATTCTGGGTTTCTCAAAGTCGCTCCGGCGAGGTTCATGGTGTGCTTGGTTATTCACCTGAGAGCAGGACATTGATGGGTTGGGTGCGGTTAGAACTTTTCAACATATTGTTCACTGGGCGAAGGCTCAAAGGAAAATGGTATTCTACCAGCAAAGAGGCAAATTATCAGTTAGAATATACTGAACCTTGGATATTCAAAAACCAGTTCAGTTTAAGTGCGGCGGTAGAACACAATGTTTTTGATACCAGTTTTGCCCAGACGATATTTTCTTTGACGGGAAAGTTTCTGAAGGAAGCAGCGGAGTTCAGCTTAGGAACAGGATTTGACCGTACAGTGAGCCGAAATTCAAGGAATAGATTATGGGTTCGAACCGGTTTTGTTTTTGATAACCGCGATCAAAAGCTGAATCCTCGGCAAGGCTTAATATTTAGAATTGAAACCCGTGCTGCTCAACAGTATCCACAAAATTCTGGTTCCGGAATGACCGGTTGGGTTGAAGCCGACATCACGCCGGTTGTTTCGGTTGTTAAGGATTTTACCTTGGCAAACCGTTTAAACCTGTGTGGTATTTTCTCAGAAACAATTCCCGAGCGGCCAGATTTATTCAGTGTCGGGGGCATGGAGAATATCCGTGGATTTCGCGAAGGCAGTTATTTTGCCACAAGGTTTTGCTACTGGAATTGTGAGTGGCACTACCACTGGGGTAGCAAGACGCGACTGCATTGTTTCTTTGATATGGGTTTATTTCTGGAAGCAGAAACTGAAAGATGGGATTGGATATCTGGCTACGGCGTCGGCGGTAGATGGTTGACCCGATTGGGGATTGTCGGCATTGATTACGGTGTACCACTTGCGGGAAGCCTGAGGCAAGGTAAGATTCATTTGAGTTTGCAAACAGGATTTTAGAATGAGCTGGTTGCAAGGCACAATTCTCGGCTTAATTCAAGGAATAACCGAGATTCTACCAATTTCGAGTGATGGACACTTGGCGGTTTTGCAGTACATCTGGCACACACCACAATCGGCAAGAGTCAATCTGACCGCTGCCTTACATTTAGGAACTGCATTAGCGATTTTATTTTTTTTAAAGGGGCGTTTAAAGGAAATTGTTAAAGGGATTTTTGCTTCGGACTCCAGCGTACGTTGGAATAACATTCGGCTCGTAATACTTATCGTCATTGCTTCAATTCCCGCAATTATTGTCGGTATTTTTTTTGAAGATAGGGTGGAAATGGCATTCAGCAATATTTTTGTTATCGGCATATTTTTTCTTGTTAATGGGATCTTTGTTTTTCTTTCCCGAGTTGCCCGAAAACGGGAAGAGGAGATTGACCTCAAAAAAGCTCTGCTGATCGGTTTGATTCAGACGACGGCAATTATGCCGGCGATTTCTCGTTCGGGAACAACGATCGGGCTGGCGCTATTATTGGGATTGAACAGGGCACAGGCATTTGACTTTTCATTCCTCTTGGCTCTGCCGATAACATTTGGGGCAGCAGTTTATGAGTTACCCAAGGTTGATTTCTCGGTTATTGCCCCTGAATCGGTGGTAATGGGTATTATTGTTGCCGCTTTTGTGGGGTTTATAATGATGATATTATTAAAAAGACTGGTATTAAGTCGAGGCTTTTGCTGGTTTGGGGTATACTGCTGGATAGTGGGGCTGGCGGTTTTGATATTCCTTCGCTAACGGATACGTTCTATTTCCGTGCTTAAGATATTAACCCGTCCATCGTGCTCAACCGCAGCAATGACTTTGCTGGCGCTTTCCTGCAACATCCGCCAGTTGGTATTGATTAAGACAATGGCGATTTTGGAACGTTGCCATTGATTTTGATGCTCAACCTCACAAAGGGCGATATTAAAAGAGCGCCTTAACCGCTCAGTAATACTTACCAGGATGCGGCGTTTGTCCTTAAGTGACAGGCTGTCACCAAAAAAACAGTCGATTAACAAAAGAGCTATGTTCAAGTTTGGATAAGCTGTGCGGTCACTTCAGATGGCGGTTTTCTTGACCTCTTCAATTTGATAAAATTCAAGGATATCACCCACCTGGAGATCAGCTATGTCTTTCAGGCCAATGCCGCATTCGTAGCCAGTGGCAACTTCTTTGACATCATCCTTGAATCGGCGCAGGGATATTACTTCAGTTGTGGAAACTTCCTTGTTATCACGGATTATCCGGGTCAGGGCACCACGAACAACCTTGCCCTCGGTAAGAAAAGCACCGGCGATGAGTCCCTGACGGGGAATGGCGAATACCTGGCGCACCTCTGCCCGACCAATCGTAACTTCTCTTTTTTCTGGTTCCAGCATTCCCAATATTGCAGCTCTGATGTCTTCAATTGCAGCATAGATTATCCGATAGGTGCGAATTTCAACGCCTTCGCGCTCGGCTAACTGGCGGGCGTCAGCCAACGGCCGGACATGGAATCCAACGATGATTGCTTCAGATGCCTGTGCCAATAGGACATCATTCTGATTAATTGGACCGACACCGGAATGAATTACCCGCACCTGCACTTCATCAATCGAAAGTCCTTCAAGGGCTTCGCGGAGAGCCTGGACCGAACCGGAAACATCGGTTTTCAGGATAATTTTCAATTCCTTTACCTGTCCTTTGGCAATTTGTTCTTGAAGTGCTTCGAGTGACACTTTGGGTTTACTGGCAGCAAGGATTCGATCCCGTTTTGCCATTTGCCGGCGCTGGGCGATTTCGCGCGCGCTGCGTTCGTCCATAACGACTTCAAAACGGTCACCTGCTTCGGGTAAACCAGAAAAACCGAGGACCTGGATAGGAATAGAAGGGGTGGCGGTTTCCACGGAGACATTGGCTTCGTTGAGCAGGTCTCTTACCCGTCCATAATGTTCGCCCGCAACAAATGGGTCGCCCCGTTTTAATGTCCCCTCCTGAATTAAAACCGTAGCAATATTGCCCCGCCCCCTGTCGATTCTGGCTTCAATCACAACCCCGCGCGCCGGTCCGTCACAAGGTGCTTTCAAATCAAGCTCCAAACTCAAGACTGAAATAGCATCAAGTAGATCTTCGATCCCTTGACCTGTAAT
This sequence comes from uncultured bacterium, assembly GCA_964575495.1. Lineage (GTDB taxonomy): Bacteria > Hydrothermota > Tepidihabitantia > Tepidihabitantales > Tepidihabitantaceae > JAOABP01. Next base: position 3,841 of record CAZNRV010000175.1, on the reverse strand, counting down.
TGCCGATGTCTCTATACAGACAGTATGACCGCCGTATTCTTCCACATGGAGGTTATGGTGGGTAAGCTGACTTTTAACCCGGTCAGGATTGGCGGTCGGCAGGTCACATTTTGTGATTGCTACAATAATAGGTACACCGGCAGCCCGGGCATGGTCAAGCGCCTCAAGGGTCTGGGGCATGATACCTTCATCAGCAGCAGCAACCAAAACTGCGATGTCAGTTACCTGAGCGCCACGCGCGCGCATCGCGGTAAAGGCTTCGTGTCCGGGAGTGTCAAGGAATACTATCGGCTTGTCGCCGTAATAAGCAACATAGGCGCCAATATGCTGAGTTATCCGACCAAACTCCTTTTCCGCTACTCTGGTCTTGCGAATGTAGTCAAGTAGGGCGGTTTTGCCATGGTCGACATGTCCCATTACCACGACCACTGGCGGTCGAGGTTTGGGTTCACCGCGGGAAACCGGCGTGACAATTTCCTCTTCCTGCTGAACCGGTATGCCAAACTCATCAGCAATGAGCATAATGGTATCAAGGTCAAGGCGGTGGTTGACAGTTGCACGCAGCCCGATTTGGAGACATTTTTTGATTACTTCGGCAACAGGTAGATTCAGGGCATGGGCAAGTTCGGCAACGGTCATATAGGCGACAACTTTCACAGCGGTTGGTTTGGTAATGGGCATAACTCTTTCCTGCTCATCTGTTGACCGGCGCTTCTTTTTTTCCCGACCGTAAACCTTGGCAAGTGTTTGCTTTACACTCTGGTTGATTTCCTGTTCAGGTGTCTTTGAGGATGCCGTTCTAACTGACTCGGCTGTTTTGCGGCGTTTGATTGATTCCTTAAACTGATGTTTTTCCTTTTTCAGATGCTGGCGTGCGGCTTCAAACTCAGCTTCCGTAATATAAGAGGTGTGGCTACGGGGAGGAAGATTGAGTTCCTTCAACACCGCCAACAGCGCCTCACTGGAAAGGTTTAACTGTTTTGCCGCCTCAAAGACCTTTAACTTGCCCATACCTTTTCCCGCACCTGGTGCTTCAATGTCTCAATTGCCTCGGGTTGCATTTCGGTAATCCGGGAGAGGTCCTGAGGAGATGAGTTTAAGAGTTCAAAGGCGGTGCTGATGCCTGCTGCGGTTAATTTAGCGGCCAGGTCGGGTTCAAGATTGAGACTGGCAAGGGTGACCTTCGCCGCCTTATTCATAATTACCCGATTACGGTAGTCAGTTTCTTTTAAGACCTCGATCTTGCTTTGGGTTAAAAGACTTGCGAGCCAGACATTCTGTCCTTTTTTGCCAATAGCAATTGAGAAATCACTATCAGGGACAACGACAATATAGGTGTCGTTTTCGTGGATTATCTCTGATACCTTTGCCGGTCCGAGCGCGCGGGTGATAAACACCTGCAGGTCCCGACTCCAATGGACAATATCAATCTTTTCACCGGATAGTTCCTTGATGACATTTTCAATCCTGGACTTACGGTAGCCCACACACGCTCCAACCGGGTCAACCTTTTCATCAAGCGAGACAACCGCCACTTTGGAGCGGAAACCCGGGGCGCGGGCAATGGCTTTGATTTCGACAACCCCATCCTTGATTTCCGGAACCTCACGCGTCAGGAGTTTACGCAGGAACTCAGGGTGGGTGCGAGAAAGATAGACGCGCGGTCCAATCGGCGTCTTTTCCACCCTGTGGACATAGGCTTTTATCGGCAAACCCTGACGGTAATGGTCGGTTTTGAGTTGTTCACGGTTGGGCATGACCGCCTCAATTAGCCCGAGATTGACAATGATTTCATCGCGGGCGATGCGCTGAATTGTGCCGGTGACGATTTCACCCTTTTTACGGCTGTACTCCTCATAAAGTCGGTCACGCTCAGCCTCGCGCAGTTTCAGCATCAGTTCGTCCGACGCCTTGCGAATGGCGATGCGTCCGATTTCGTCAAGCGGCAGCGGAATCCGGACGGTTTCGCCCAGCTGGACATCGGGTTTCACGGCCTGCGCCTCCTCCAGACTTGCCTCCTGCCCGGGATTGTTGACCCGTTCCACTACTTTCTTGAGCAGTGAAACCTGAATTTCACCGGAATCAGGGTTGATGGTGACATCTGCTTCAGTGTTGGCACCGAAACGGCGTTTCAGCCCGGCGATGATGCTGGTCCGCAGGGTTTCGCAAACATAGGTAATGTCAACATTTCTTATCCGGGCAATCTGGGCAATCAAATTGGCAACTTCCTTGTTGTTCATATATTCTTTCCTTAATTACTCCTTTTTTGCTGCACATAATCCTCAACCGGCAAAGGGATGGGGGTCTATCCTTGAGCAAATCCAATGCCGGTGTAAGTTAAATTACCTGTTATTATAACCAGCATTGAAAACGAGTCAACTGCTGATTTTCATTGAATTCTTGTTGGTGCCAGCAGTCCGGACTTGGTTCTAAGTGTATATATAGTGATACATTTTAGAGCCGGGGGAAAAATTTTAAGTGACGGATTTACGAAACTTAGTTAAGAATCAATTTTATCAGGGGGGTAACCCCCAGGCTAAATTGAGGTTGCGCAGAAAAAGTCGACAATAAAAGTGGCTCCTTGTTATAACCGGCTGTGGATTCAGGGTTAAGCCGAACTTTTTGATTGCCGATTAGAAGAAAACGGTTGACAGCAAAGAGAAAACTGTCTAATTTTGACTCAAGATGAGGATATTAATCTGTGCCGGTGAGAGGTCAGGTTTGATGTTAGCCGATTTCCTTAAAGAGGAGCTGGGCGCCTTGCACCCGGGGGTTGAGGTGGTGTGTTATGATGTGTCGGGAGGGATAGGTCAGATTGTCGGCATCTGGGAAGGATTTATCACCGCATTGAGGAAGGGGCGGTTTTCAGAACAGATATGGGATGAGGTGAAAAGGGTTGAACCCGACGGGGTGATTTTGATTTCGTTTCCCGGTGTCAATCTGATATTAGGAAAGAGATTTCGCAGTTCTGGAATACCGGTGATATATCTTGCCCCGCCGCAGGTCTGGGCGTGGGGAAGATTTCGCATGGGGTTGTTGAGGAAAGCGGCTGACCGGATAATCTGTCTTTTCCGGTTTGAACAGGAGTTTTTTAAACGCTTTGGGGTCAAGGCGCGATATTACGGTTATCCGTTGCTAAATAAGGTTTTTTGTAAGCGTTCAAAGGAAGAGACATTGAGACATATTGGCTTTAAGCCCAAGACAAAATACATCGCCTTTTTACCAGGGTCAAGACCTGTGGAGATTGAATATCATGAGCGGCTGTTTGTTAAGGTGTTCGCTCTTTTGAGAAGGCGGTATCCGGAATTTAAAGGTGTAATGGTTGCTCAGGGAACACGGCGATTACCCGAAGGTTTAATTCGTGTCAATGAAAAAGGACGGTATGAGGTGATTGGTTATGCTCAGGCAGTGGTGGTTGTTTCCGGGACCGCAACTGCCGAGACCGCCATTTTGGGGGTGCCGATGGTTGTCTGTTATCATCTACCGCCACTCAGTCGTTTTGTTGCCCGTTTATTAATCAGGTTGCGCTATTTTTCTATCCCGAATCTCGTGGCAGGCGAACAGATTGTTCCTGAGTTCATCGAGCCTGAAGTGGGTGATATTTATGATAGTCTTTGCCGGCTGATTGACGATGAAAATTACCGCGGACAGATGATTGAAGGGCTGAACAAGGTAAGAGGGCTGTTTGGTCCGTCAGGTGCGTTAGACGCTATCGCAAAAGATATTTTAAATTTCCTGACAACTCACAGAGGGCAGGTTGAGCATTAAAACCACAATTTAAATCCTTGACTTTGGAAATCACGGTGTTAAATTCACAAGTCCTTATATAAATATATACAAA
>CAZNRV010000174.1:0-9724 GCA_964575495.1 uncultured bacterium | reverse complement strand
CACCAATGCCATTGAGCGGCTCTTCCGGGAGCTCCGCAAGCGCATCCGACCGATGTGTGCCTTTACCAATAACGCCAGCTGTGAGCGGATCGTCTATGCCCTGTTCAATACCTGCAACCAGAAGTGGCGCCACAAACGGCTATGGACCAATACCAAATTTACACAAAATTCTTGACACTACCAGATGATATCCAAATAAACCGCTTCACAGGGATTACCCCCGGGGTTACCCCCCCTCTAATACCGCAAATTTTATATTGTATTATAATATCAACCGTTATTTAAAAGGTAAATAATGCCAAGTTATCTATTTTGAAGCCCTTACAGACTCCTGCCCGATTCTGAAACCCTTTTCAACACACTTCACATTTATGGGTATGAGTTTAGCCTTGGCTTCAAACTCCTCTTTAACCTGCTCAATAAGCGCATTTAGGGAAACGATGCCTGTCGCACCCACATACGCACCAAGCATAACCATATTTGCCGCCCTGCCGCTACCAGCCTCAATCGCAATCTCATTTGCCGTCACCTCAACAACCTTAAGGTCATTTCGGTTCGGTCTGATGTTTATCAAAGAACTATTAACTATTGCAAACCCTCCTGGTTTCTGCGCAGGGCAGAACTTTTCAAGTGAAGGGCGGTTCATCACCACCGCATCCCTGGGATGGGCAATGATTGGCGAGGCAATAGGCTCATCTGAGATGATGACAACACAGTTTGCTGTCCCTCCCCTCATCTCGGGTCCATAGGATGGAAGCCAGACAACCTCCTTGCCCAATTTCATTCCAACCTCTGCCAGAATTCTGCCGGCAAGCATCACACCCTGTCCGCCAAAACCCGCAAATACTGTCTCAACCTGCATCTTTAGCCTCCGCACCTGCTGGCGTCTTGAAGTTCTTAACCGGATAATAGGGCAACATATTCTCCTCAAGCCACTTTGTTGCCTGAATTGGCGAAAGACCCCAGTTTGTCGGGCAGGTGGATAGAAATTCAACAAAAGTAAAGCAGACATTGTCCTTTTGATAAGTAAAAGCCTGTTTCAGTGCGCGCCTTGCATTGGTAACACCCTTCGGGTTGTGAACCGTAACCCGCTCAACAAATCCAGGTGTGCGCAGGCTTGCCAGCAGTTCGCACATCCTGATCGGATAACCGACATCATTAACATCCCTGCCCCGAGGCGATGTTGTGGTAACCTGTCCGGGCATTGTTGTCGGTGCCATCTGACCGCCGGTCATTCCGTAGATGGCGTTGTTGATAAAAACAACCGTAAACTTCTCGCCCCGGTTTGCCGCATGGATAATCTCACTCATCCCGATTGAGGCAAGGTCACCATCACCCTGATATGTAAAAACTATCAAATCAGGTCTTGCCCTTTTAATGCCAGTTGCAACCGCAGGCGCCCGGCCATGTGCCGCCTGCTGAAAGTCAAAGTTGAAATAGTTAAAGGCAAGCACTGAGCAGCCCACCGGTGCAATTCCGACTGCCCTTTCCCTTAAATTTAACTCATCAATCACCTCAGCAATCAAGCGATGAATGATGCCATGGGTGCAGCCAGGGCAATAATGGGTTGGGGTTGTGGTCAAGGATTCCGGACGCTTAAATATCACCTTCATTTCTTAACTCCGATATGGCTCTTCACTACCTCAACAACCTCCTCTGGGCTTGGCACCATTCCGCCTGCCCTGCCAAAGAAATAGACCGGCTTTGTCCTGCCGATTGACAACCTGACATCCTCAACCATCTGACCGGTGCTCATCTCAACACTCATTACAAAACCCGCCCTTTTTGAAAGCTCAAAAACCTTATCTTCAGGAAATGGAAAAAGGGTAATCGGGCGCAAAAGACCAACCCTTATCTTTTCCTCATCAAGGCGCTGAATTGCGGTCTTGCAAACCCGCGCAGTTGTGCCATATGCGACCAAAAGACAGTCCGTATCACGGTCAGTCCGATACTCCTCAAACCTCACCTCTTTTCCCTTCATCTGCTCATACTTTCCTGCAAGTTTAAAGTTCAACTTTTCCTCCATCACCGGGTCAAGATAAAGTGAGTTAATAACATTCGGCTTTCTGCCCTTGCAACCGGTTGTTGCCCAGTCCTTTGAAGGCAGAGGTGGAAATTCCTGCTCCTTAAACTCAACCGGCTCCATCATCTGACCAATCATCCCATCGCCGACAACAATCACCGGATTCCGATACCGGTCTGCCCGGTCAAATGCAAGTGGCATCAAATCAACCGCCTCCTGCACCGATGATGGTGCCAAAACCAGACACCGGTAATCGCCATGACCACCACCTTTAACCGCCTGGAAATAGTCGCCCTGGGAAGGGAGAATTCCGCCCAGACCGGGTCCGCACCGGACAATGTTCACAATCACGCAGGGCAGTTCTGAAGCCGCAATATAGGAAACGCCCTCCATCATCAGGCTAATTCCTGGGCTTGATGATGATGTCCAGGCACGCGCACCCGCGCCTGCAGCACCATAAAGGCAATTGGCAACCGCCACCTCACTCTCAATCTGTAGAAACACCCCGCCAACCTCTGGCATCCGATGCGCCAGATACTCGGCAATCTCAGACTGAGGTGTAATCGGATAGCCGAAATAGCAAAGCCCTCCTGCCCTGATCGCCGATTCGGCAATCGCCTCATTACCCTTCATGAGAATTTTAGCCATCTCCCTTTACCTCCTGCACACTTGGCTCCTCAACCGCAATCTCAATCGCACAATCCGGACACATCATCCCGCAGAACCGGCAGGCAATACAGGCATCCTGATTAACCACCTGCGCAAAGAAATAGCCCTTATCATTAATCTCCTTGGACATCGCCAAAACCTGCTTCGGGCAGTAGTTCACGCACAACTCACAGCCCTTGCACCGGTTCTTCTCAATTGTCACCTTTGCCTTTTTTGCCACACTCACTCCTTAAATCTTAAAACGCTCTGGTCCTAACCGCTCTGTTTTTTCCCACGGCTTCAAAAGTAGCCTCTCGAGCATCAAAACCGGATAAATACAGGCATTGACATCAAAATCGTTGAGCAGCCTTTGCTCAAGGGCAACAAACCCGATGGGCTTATTAGTTTCAGCACCAACCCGCTCGGCAAGCTCAATCCCCTCCTTGATTATTGCACCGCTTGTCTCCTCAATCAGATGGGAATTGACAACAATATGGGTAATCGGCAGACCTGAAGAGTTCTCAATCCCTTTTATCAACTCACTTACCTCTTTAACCGTGCCCGTAAAAGGGCGCCTTGAGTTCAAAACAAAAAAAACGTTGAAATCAAAAGTGTCTATTCCTGATGCGATGCTTGCCATCACCCGCGCACCTACTGGGTCACCACCCAAGTCAATCACAACAAAACTGTCATCCCTTAGCATCTCACCCTTTATCTCTGGCTGAACCATCGGCAAATCGGTCGCCATCACCTCTTCTGGTGGCACCATCACATTGATACCAAACCTCTCAAGGATTGTGCGTGCCTCACGACTGCGGAAATATGGATTGACAATATCAAGGTCAGCGACACTCACTCTTTTCCCCTTCTGGGCAAGGCTGATGGCAAAATTAAGCGCAACCTCACTCTTGCCCGAGCCGTATCCTCCGCAAAAAATGTTCACCCGGCGCAGCCCTGCCAGAAAATCATTGGCATTAAACCAGCGCTCAGTTCCTGCCGGTTCAACACTATTGCTCACTTTGAAACCCAAGGACATTAAGACAATAATTTAGCAAAAACCCCCTGACAGTCAACAATGACCAGCACCTCTGTTAATGTTATTGAAAAAATTACTTTACATCACTCAGACAAAACCAGTTTCTGGTTCAGACGCCTGACCGGTGTATCAAGATAGCAGAAGTAAACACCCGCCCCTACCCTTCTGTCCTTGGTGTCTCTTCGGCTCCACATCACGGTATAAGCACCAGGCTTTGCCCTGCCAGAATAAAGCACCTTTACCAGTTGTCCCGCACAGTTATAAACCTTCAAACTGATGTCAGTCTCTTCCGGCACACAATACCTGATTTTCACCCTTTCCCTTGCTGGATTGGGCAGTATCTGCTCCAGCCTTAAGGAAAGAGTCCCCTGTGCCATCGTCCCTTCCTTTTTTCTCTTAAATAGTGTCAGGTATATCCCGGTGCCGCCTTTTCGTCCTGGCTTGCCGCCATAAGAGCCTGAGCCGGTTATCAGTTCCCGCTCATAGACAACATAGTTTGTTTGAGATGATGTCTCATAATAACTGTCCGGATTGTCCCGGATGGCACTGCCATCGGTCAAAGGGACAAATCCACCAGCAAGCACATCAACCACACCAATCTGGCTGGCCAGACCGAGCCAGCGGACACAGAAGATTGAAGAGTTGTCAGGAGAGAAATCGGGTGCCTCAAGGTCATAAGCGGTCTCTGAGGTTAAAACCCTCTCATCGCCACCAGTTGCTGAGACAACACCAATCTGATATGTTCCGGTGTTGTCCATAACCTGATAGGCAACCCTTGTGCCATCATAACTGGGCGCAGGGTTTTCGTGGTCGTTCTCACCTGCGGTCAAGGGCGTCATCTGTCCGGTTAGCAAATTGAGTTTGTATATCTGGATGTAGTCCTCATCAGGGTAGCGCTGGAATAAAATCTCATTCGGGTTTAGATAGACCGGCAACTCATGGTCTGCGGCATCAAATGTCAGTTGCTCAGCCTCACCGCCGTTGCTACTGATGCGGAACAACTGGATATAACCTGTTGAGGGGTCATAGCGCTGAAAGACAATGTGGCTGCCTGATGGCGACCATTCCGGAAACTCCGCATCCTCATCACCTGTGGTCAGGATGATGCTTGGTCCTGGGTTTGCACCTGCCAGTACCTTGGCAATCTGGCAGCAGCCGTTTGAGTCCTCCATACTCATCGCCACCCAGGTGCCGGACGGGTCAAATACCGGGCTATTATGCTCGGTTGGCTCAAAGGTCAACTGAATCTCCTGATTGGGCAGATTGCGCAAAGCCATAAAAACCTGCAGATTCCCGGCTGCGTCCTCTCTTGTGTAGCAGACCGCATTGCCATCAGGTCTGAACCTCGGGCAATAGGCATCAATTCCGTCAACTATCGGATTTTCTCCACCATCGACACCACCCTCCTTTTCTGGCTCAACCGGTATGCCAGCAAACTGGAATTGCCCTTCACCAGAATAAGGAATATACAGCCAGAACTCGCGAGTCTTGCCACCCTTAAACGCATAAAAAGAACCATCGGCACATGCCAAGGCGCCACCCTGCTTGACCCGCCTCTTCTTGCCGGTTGAACCAAAATCAGGCATCGGGTTAAGTTCGGTCCAAGAGTTGGTGGCAATGTTATATCTATAGAACTCGCAGGTGTTGCCACCCTTGAGCGCATAGATAAAACCGTTGTAGAACGCAGCATCACCACCATCCTTGGACTTCTTATACTTGCCGGTCTTCTCGCTAATGAATGGCATACCCTGCAATGGCGTAGGATTCCACTGACCGCTGTTCAGGTCAAATGTCCACAGTTCATGATACTTTGCCTTGTGCGCATAAATTGTATGGTCACCATCATAAACCAGCCAGGAACCCTTGTCCCACTTGGGCTTAACACCTGCCGGTGCATCTGGCAACAACTGCCACTGACCGCTTACCGTGTTATACCGCATAAAGTCCTGCTTGTAGCCCTTCAGGAGATACACATAGCCGGTGTCATTGATGACGACGTAGACCATATCCGTCCCGCCCTTCACCTTATTGCCGCTGTTTCCACGCGGAACATCAGTCAGTTGTGACCATGAGTCACCCTTGATGTCGTACCGCCAGAAGCCCAAGGTGCTATAGCCCTTAGTCATATATACATGACCAGCATTGTCGCAGCACCCCACCGCGCCCTTGTATGGGGGCCTGCCCTCCGTGCCGTTGGGAATCGACCAGAGTTGGGACCAAGAGTCACGAACAATGTTGTACTTGTAGAAATCCCCCGTCTGATTGCCCTTGGCACCGTAGATGAACCCATCGCTTCCGTTGTACACCAGCCACCCGCCATCCTTCACCGCCTTGCGGGATGGTCGGTCCGGCATCGGCTCCATCTCCGCCCATGCGCTGCCTGGAGTCCAAATGGTCTCTTCATGCGGCAGGATGGGCGTATGCGGTGTCTCGTCCGCTGCGTGCCCTTCACTTACGGTAAGCAGGACGCTCCCTTCTGTATGAGGAGGAACTGGCAGCTCGGTAAATCCTTGGGCATCAGTCGTGTCGGTTACGTAGAACCCGCCATCACCTTGCTTCCAAGCACACACCCGCGCGCCCCCGACCTTTCGGCCCCCTAGCTGCACCAATACTAAGAGCACCGTCGGCGTTAGCGGCGGCTCGAATGCGTATTGCACCGTCGCGGGCTTGGGAACTCCGCCGACCCAGACCGGCATCGTCGGGTCACCAAGGAGATTCCACTCCACGTAGTGCTCCGGGGAATGGGCGACCGAGTCCAGTATCTGTTGCCGTGCCCTCAGAGTCACTGGTCCAAGCAAATAGACTCCGTAGTCAAAAAGAACATGAAAGAAACCGCGATAGCATGCGCTACGGTACCGGGATACATCATTGTAGTAAGTTTTGGTCGTCCCGAAGTAGGCGACCGCCCCACCAGAGCCAGTCGTGGTCCCGGCTCTGACGAACTCATCCCCGTACATCGCCTCGCCTGGCGCAAGAGTAACGGTTTGGCAACAGCCCGCTATCACGACCGGAAGCTTACAGCCGTTCGTCCACGAGGACGGGTCAATCGTGGCAAACGGAGGTCTCCATGTACTCACACCCTGTCCTCGGTACGTAATAAAAGTTCTTCCATCATTTGCTGCGGAATCCACATCTGCACTATTGTGGCCCCAGAGATCCATTAGGCTTTCCGCGACGACATAACCATCGGCTAACCAGCGCTCCCGTGCCATACGCGAGTCTATTTGATAGTATTCGTCAGGCGGGTTGTCTTCACCCACAACTGTTGTGCCTTTCCGATACCACGCGGTATCGCTCTGGGCGTCCGGCTTCTCGTAAGCAAGAATCTTGGCGACCATCGTGCTGCATTCTCGGATAGTCGTGGCAAACAGGCGTCCAACCGACAACTCCATTTCAAAGCCGCCGCCCAAGTCGCCGTAGTAGCAGTCGTCGTAGTATCTGTCATCGCGATTATAGTGACTGGGAATAAAATCTGGGCTACCGACAAGCAGCACGAACTCGGGTTTTATAACCCAACTGTCATGCGCCGTGCGTATGAAATCCCGAATATCGTCATCATCCGGTTCCTGTCCGATTTGGCTGACCGGTACGACCTTCGCCAGCAGGCCCTTTTGCGTCTTCCACGCTGCCAGCGGTTGCACTGCGTTCACGAACTGGTCTGCAGCGATTATGAGCAGCTTGCCGCCTTGCTCAGCCAGTGTCACTGCTGCGGCCAGGGCAAGGGTAAGCACTATTAAAGTTCTACTGATGTTCTTCATCTTATTCTGCTTCTGCTTACAAAACTCATTTTGCCTTGACGACTGCGGTTCGCTGTCGTCCAGCTACAATGACGTATGTTCCGGCGGGAACTGCCCAGCCATTTTCATCCTTGCCGTTCCACTCGACCTGACCGAAAGCGATGTCATTTGTGCCTACTGCGAGCTGTCTGACCAGCACGCCGGCTGCAGAGTAAACACCTATGCTATTGGCCCCTGACCTCATGTTCTTGAATCGGATTGTCACACTCCGGACGAAAGGGTTTGGCAGCGCACGCAGGGTCTCCGACCTGTGGCCTGGAGCAGGCCCAGTTTCGCAGATGGCACTAGCAGTGTCTCTTATCACATATACCTTGCTGCAATTTAGGTGACCTACGTATAGCCGCTGGTGTACCGGCGAACACGCGAATACGAACGGGCTGCTGTTGACTGGCATGGTGCCAAGAATATGAGTCCCGTCGCCAGCAATAACCGTAACCCAGCCGTCGTAGTTCGCGCAGTACAAGCGGTCTGTGACCGAACTCCACCACAGCTCCTGGGGGCCACGTCTGATCGGCAGGACAGACACCACCGAATCCGACTTGGTGTCGATTGTATATAGTGCGTGATACGACACACCGTCTTCTATCCCTGCAAACAGAAGTTCCTGACTGCGATTCGCACTCATGGACCAACTTCCTCCCGGAAGGTCGATCCGGGTAGTCACGGTATCGGCAATATCATCAACGACGTGTACTCTATCGGAAGTTCCGCAGTAGTACTTCTCTGCCCATTCGCAGTAGTAACCTGACTGCGGCTCAGAGCCGAGCGGAATAGTCCTGATTACCTGATTCGTCTGCAGGTCCACAATTGACACCGACCCCTCATCATAGTTCTGCACATACAGCTTATGATGCCGGGTGTTCAAGTGCATCTTCAATGGGTAGGCACCAACCGGTATGTGACAGATGACCGAATCGGTCCGGCAGTCAATCACACCCACCGAGTTGTTCTCACCACAGGACACATAAAGCCTGTTGCTGACCGGGTCCCAGACCGGATAGATGGCCCAGTCCAATGGAATCGCACGCAGTCTTGAGTGGGTAACTCCGTCAACCACCAGCACTGAGTCTTCATCACCGCTCTGAAACGCCACGTACGTTTTGTTGTCAATACTGTCATAGGCGGCTTCACGCGGCCAAGGCATGTTGAACCGGGCGATGACCTGGTTGGTTGAGCAGGAGATGGCAAAGAAGATGCCGTTGGTGTACTGGCAGTTGCCATAGACTACATCAGCCCGGGAGTTGTAAACCATGCCGCCGACCCACGCACCTCCGACATCCACTGAGTCCTCAACATATTGTCCCAAGCCCGTGCCCACCACAAGGATACCGCCGACCAGCATCAGTATCAGATAGAATAGATGCTTACTCATCAGCACATCCTGTCGGCAATATTATTATACCCCCCAAGCCCTTTGTCAAGCAACCATCTCTTGCCAATCATTACAGAAACGGATACTTCAATATAACCATCGGCTCATAACTGGCGCTTGTGAGTGAAAAAATGGATAAAAGAATCAGAAATATAAACACTGCCTTTTTATTTGCCATAACTACATCCACAGGTTATATGTTATGGTCGCTCCGAGTGCAGGAGGGATACCTAAACACAGTGCGTATACTAAGTCCTCTGCGTAAGTTAGGGATCCATCTTTCGTCGCAAAATTAAGATACCATATCCCTGCGCCAAAACCTGCTGCCTCGCCAAGAAAAGAGCCGAGAACTGTTCGCCAATATGACCCTTTTTGACCACAGATTTTACCGCCAAGACAGGCACCACCCGCAGTCAGAAATGGACAGGTAATACCGTAGATTCCATCCATAACATAGGGAGCAAGCATATACCCAACCTCCCCTCCTTGTTCCCACAACAAACCTGCTACCGTCATTCCTACTATAACCGCATATAGCGAACCCGCTGTTGCCAGCCCAAACTCAGTAGCGTATGCCCCAACTGGTGAACAATGCCTTTCCTTGCCTGTTGGATTGTAAGTCTGGCTATACATCACCTGAGTCTGATTTCTCTGCAACTGATAAGGCTCCTTTAACAGCCAACCCAAATCCTTGGCAATGCCATTTGTGATTAACAGGCAAAGGGCAGTAAGCACAATGGCTTTCTTCATCTTTTCTCCTTTTTGCCTTCATCTTAATTATACCCCCCCAAGCCCTTTGTCAAGCACCGATATTTATTTCTTGACAATCTTTTAATCCGGATAAAATG
>CAZNRV010000173.1:0-2638 GCA_964575495.1 uncultured bacterium | reverse complement strand
GGCAACGGTTACACCACTAAACTCAATTACACCCATCAATTACCAACTGCTGGCCAGTGCGATCAGCGTTCTCAACGGCACCCCGGTTGCCCCAACCGGACAGTAATCCCTATGCTCGCTGGTAAAAGCGGTGCCGGCAATGTCAATGTGCACCCAGTTAATCTCCCTGGGGACAAACTCCGAAAGGAACAACCCGCCGATAATCGTGCCCGCATTCTGCGGCTTCCCGATATTCTTCAGGTCCGCAACCCAGCTTTTCATATGGGACCGATACCTTTCAAAAAGGGGCAACTCCCAGAAATTCTCCCCCTCCCTCCGACCGATGTTGATTAACTGCTCAATTGTCTTGCGGTCGGTGCCCAAAACACCCGAACACTCATTACCCAGTGCCACCACACAGGCACCGGTCAGGGTGGCAATATCAACCATCAAATCCGGCTTCAGTGTTGCCCCGTATGCCAGCGTATCTGCTAAAAGCAGCCTGCCCTCGGCATCGGTATTTGCCACCTCCACCGTCTTGCCGTTAAAGTGCCGGATGACATCACCAACCTTCTGCGCACCACCTCCGGGCAGATTTTCGGCAAGCGGAGCCAGACCGATGACTCTCCAGGGCAAATCACTCTTGCCCAGATATTTAAAAAGACCAAACACCACTGCCGCACCCGCCATATCATCCTTCATATTCTCCATCTGCTGCGCATTCTTCAAAGAAAGCCCGCCTGAATCAAAGGTGATGCCCTTGCCGACAAAAACAAGTGTCCCCTTTGATTTGCCCCTGGGTGTATAGGTCAACTGAACCAGACAGGGCGGATTATGCGAACCTCTGCCCACACCCAAGATTCCGCCCATACCCATTTTTTCCAGTTCAGTCCGGTCCATCACCTTCACCATAATTCTGCCCGGCACCTTCAGTTCGCCTGCCCGCTCAGCCAACTTCATCGGTGCCTTATCTGCCGAAGGCTCATTCACCAGGTCCCGCACATAACACACCGCCTCGCCCCGTCTGATTGCCTCTGCTGTTGCCTTGCGCACCCTTTCGGACGGCGCAGACTGACTTATCACCACCAGTTCCTCAAGCGGTGCCGGCTCATCCGCTCTTAACTTCCGAAACCGCAAATCCCGGTAACCGGCAAGCAACCCGGCTTCAATTACATTGGCCGCAAATCCGGCAGTATCACCCTTAACCTCCTTGTCATACGGCAACATCACACCCAAAACCCGGGCGCCAATCTCCTCTGCCTGCCTGAGTGCCTTGGCGCACGCTATCCTGGCACGGTCCGGCTCAAAATCACGGCGCCGGCCCAGTCCGGAAAGGATAATCCGCTCCTTGCCATCCTCAGATTGCAGCAGTGCGGTTCGCCTCAACTCGCCTCTAAACCGCTCCTCAGCCCCAATCTCCGAAAGCCTTCTGCCCATTGCCTTATCCATACCCAGCGGCTGGGTTTCACCCTCAAACATAAATACGGCATAGGTCCTGCCGCTCCATTTTGCCTTGGAAACTAATTCAATCTTCATCTCTTTTCTCCTTTCTTTATCTTAATTTAAACCACCTTACTTCCCGCTGTCAATGCCGGTTTATCCTTCAAAACCCGGCTCAAAACCCAGGTTACAAGAACCGCCAGCACAATCCTCGGCACCACAATCCAGAAAAAATTTGCGCCCAGCACCAGAAAGATTGCTGTATCCTCAAAGAGCCCGTGACAGATTGCAAGAAATGTTGCCACCAGCGTCACCTGCTTTGGTGTCAGTCTGCTCTCCTTCACCGACTCCACAATCAAACCGGCACCAAAAACAATTCCGAAAACATTCCCTGCCAGCCAGGGCATACCCGCATCCTCGGAATAACCCATAAACCCGATTACCTTCCTTAACCCGCGCAGAATCCTATCCAGAACTCCGTAACGCCTTGCCAGTTCCAGCAGGATGAATATCCCCAAAAGCACCAAAACCATCTTCACCCCGGTATTCAATAGCCCAACCCCCCAGGACTTCACTGCCGGCAGAAAAACAAAGACCTGCCTGAGTTCGGCAAAATCGGCTGCGGTCGTCCGGTATGTTCCTGCCGGCACAATCAGTGCTGACAGACCGATACCCGCAATAAAGGAAAGCAGCAAACGAATCAGCCACAGCAGCCACCACTTCGCCCTGATCTGGAAAAAAACCGCGGTCTCCAAGATTTGCGAATGGGAAATCAGAACCATCAGACTCAGAACCGTTAACTGCGCACCGGTGATTTTCAAGGCGGTAATCGCACCCAGCGATGCATAGATATTAATAAAATTACCCAAAATCAGCGCCATCGCCGCCTCACCGGGCAACCGGAAAATCTTCATCAATGGCGCCATCAACCGGGCAAAACCCTCAAGCACCGGCGTATACTTCAGGATCGTAACAAAGGTATAGACCGGCGCGACAATCACCATCAGTTTCAGAAACGCCCGCAGACCCCGCACCGCACCCTGACCAACTGTTTTCAGCAGACCCATCAGAACCGCTCCAGACTTACCCGACCATTCTCAATCAGACCATAGGTAAAATTTTTGAGCCAGTCACCGATGTTCAGATAAACCCCATTATTCAATTCCAGTATCTCAGGGATATGCGAATGGCCCATAATCACGATATCAAAACCCTCCTT
>CAZNRV010000172.1:0-3279 GCA_964575495.1 uncultured bacterium | reverse complement strand
TCGCTGCCCCGTGAATGTCGCCTTGTGGTCCTTGCCGTTTCTGAACCAAAAAGCAAATCAAACAAACTTCCTGTGCCACCACCAAAACCCCTCAGAATATCTCCGAAAATATCCTCAAGGTCCTCCTCATGGGTGAAATGGCGCCGAAAATCGAAACCACCTGGACCAAACTGGGCAGAAACGCCTTCATGCCCGTATGTGTCATAAGCCTGGCGCTTTTGCGGGTCAGCAAGAACCTCATAAGCCTCTGACAGTTCCTTGAACTTCTCCTCAGCCTCTTTTCTATTTTCCGGGTTGCGGTCAGGATGATATTGCTTGGCGAGTCGGCGATAAGCGGTCTTTATTTCCTCAGGCGTCGCATTCCGCGCAACACCCAAAACCTCATAATAATCCCTTTTTGTCTGGGGCATTATTTACTATTAAGCCGATAAAAATAACCGGCTAAAAAAACACCTCCTTAAAACCTGCAGTTTTAGACCCGCCTCCTTTTACTTTTTCTCTTCGTCGTCAATTACCGTATAATCTGCCTCCACCTTTTTATCCTGACCAGAGCCACCCTTTTGCTCATCACCACCTGCCTGCTGCCGATAAAGCCGCTCACCCATACTTGTGGTCACCCTTTGCAACTCCGCAATAGCCGCATCAATCGCAGCTTTATCCTCGCCCTTCATTACCTCTTTCAACTTGGCGATTGCCGCTTCAATCTGCTTTTTATCTTCGGTCGGGACGCGCTCACCCAAATCCTTCAGGGTGCGCTCGGTCTGATAAATAATGGTATCAGCGCGATTACGGCTGTCAACAAGCTCCCGACGCCTGCGGTCCTCAGCAGCGTGTGCCTGTGCCTCACTCACCATCCGGTCAATCTCCTCCTTTGAAAGACCAGAGGAAGCGGTAATCCTGATACTCTGCTCCTTGCCGGTTAGTTTATCCTTGGCAGTAACATGCAGGATGCCATCGGCATCAATGTCAAAAGTTACCTCAATCTGGGGGATACCTCTTGGTGCGGGGGTAATACCTACCAGGTCAAACATACCCAATGTCCGGTTGTCTGCTGCCATCTCCCGCTCACCCTGCAACGCATGAACCCGTACTGTTGTCTGATTGTCCTCAACCGTAGTAAAAATCTGGCTCTTTCTGGTCGGGATGGTGGTATTCCTTTCAATAATCTTTGTGAATACACCACCTGCAGTCTCAATACCGAGTGAAAGTGGTGTTACATCTAAAAGCACCACATCCTTAACCTCGCCGGCAAGAACCGCACCCTGAATTGCTGCACCAATCGCCACCACCTCATCCGGATTTATCCCCTTGTGCGGCTCCTTGCCAAAGAAATCCCGCACCATTTGGTGAACACGCGGCATCCTCGTCTGACCGCCAACTAAAATCACCTCATCAATATCCCTTGGCGTCAATTTGGCATCCTCAAGCGCCTGTTTGACCGGACCAAATGTCCGCTGCAACAGGTCCTCAACCAGCGCCTCAAGCTTTGCCCTTGTCAGCCGATAGTCAATGTGGAGAGGACCCCTCTTCTCATCGGCATAGATAAAAGGCAAACTGATGGTTGTCTCCATTGAGGTGGAAAGCTCACACTTTGCCTTCTCTGCCGCCTCCTTGATTCGCTGCAGTGCGGTTTTATCCTTGGAAAGGTCAATGCCGTGCTCTTTTCTGAACTCGCTGATGAGCCAGTCCATCACCCGCTGGTCAAAATCGTCACCGCCTAAATGGGTATCACCATTGGTCGAGCGCACCTCAAAAACCCCCTCACCAATCTCAAGTATCGAAATGTCAAATGTCCCGCCACCAAGGTCATAAATGGCAATCTTCTCTGACCGCTTCTTATCCAGACCATAAGCCAGTGATGCCGCGGTCGGCTCATTGATTATCCTCAAGACATCAAGCCCGGCAATCTTGCCCGCATCCTTGGTTGCCTGCCGCTGGGAGTCATTAAAATAGGCAGGGACTGTTATAACCGCCTTTGTCACCGCCTCACCTAAATAAGCCTCTGCCGCCTTCTTCAGATAGGAAAGAACCATCGCCGAAATCTCAGGCGGCGAATAACGCTTGCCATCAACCTCAACCCAGGCATCACCATTGGCTGCCTCCACAACCCGGAAAGGCACCCGCTTAATCTCTTCGCTTACCTCGGAATAGCGTCTGCCCATAAACCGCTTGATTGAGTAAATAGTTGCCTCTGGATTAATCACCGCCTGGCGACGCGCAAGCGTTCCCACGAGCCGCTCCTTGCCGAGTGCGACAACCGAGGGTGTGGTCCTACCACCTTCAGGATTTGGTATCACCACCGGCTGCCCACTCTCCATCACCGCCACACAGGAAAAGGTGGTTCCCAAATCAATACCAACAACCTTACTCATAATTTCCTCCTTTCACAAAATTCAGCACCTGAAACCCAAGTCATATTGTCAAAATCCTCTATAAACCCTCATTGAGAGGTTAATTGACTCCGCAATGTATTTACCTGCCATCTTCTTAACTATTAGACTCCTTTTTATCCTTAGCAATTTCATCTTCAGCCTCTGCTTTCTTTTCAATAACCTGCGCCTTAACCCTACCCACCTTCACCCTTGCCGGTCTGATTACCCTGCCCGAATACTCATACCCCTTGCACAACTCCTCAACAACAAGATTGGCATCCTTCTCTTCACATTCCACAAACCCAATCGCCTCTGCCCGCTTTGGGTCAAAACACTGCCCCTGACACGAGTAAACACTGAGACCGTGCCTTTTGAGCACCGCACATAACTCCTTATATATCAGTTCAATACCCTTTTTCAGCCCATCAACACTGTCGCTATTTGTTCCGAGCGCGCGCTCGAAATTATCAAGAACCGGCAACAAATCGGCAAATAGCGCCTCAACACGCGCCTGCCTTTTAACCTCAATATCCCGCTCCATCCGCTTCCTGAAGTTATCAAAATCTGCCAAAGCGCGCAGATAATCATTCTTCAGGCTGTTCACCACATTCTCAAGTTCAACCGCTCTCTCAATTAAATTTGTTACCGGACCTTTTTTACCCGCATTCTCAATAGGTTGCTTCACATTTGCACACATCCATAAATTAGACTCTCACTTTTACCTATCCGATTCAAAATCAAGATGATAGGTAGTATACTTAATTTTGTGTAAATTTAGAATTAAGAAAGGGAGGGCATGGGTAACCTGTGGGGGTAATAGATAAGCACTAAACTAAGAAAGGAGGTTAACATGCCCGACCCTTTGGGTTTAAACAAAGGACCGTTTGCCGAAAGCTGGGCAGAATTT
>CAZNRV010000171.1:0-9957 GCA_964575495.1 uncultured bacterium | reverse complement strand
CACCTTTCCCGAGACATCAAAGATTTTTATTGTTGCGCGGTCAGCGGTAGGCTGACCGCGCAACAATAAAAATCTTTGATGTCTCGGGAAAGTTGCTAAAACAGGTTGCTATACCCGCTGCCCAGTCTCCCAATGAAGCCGAGATGAAAATATCGCTCAAAGGAATAAATCCGGGCGCCTACTTCATCAAATTCGGAACCGAGGTGAAAAAGTTCCTCATCGTTAAATAAAACAGGGGTTGCTGAGGCCTCCCAGCCGAGATTGCTTCGGGCTTCGCCCTCGCAATGACAAAAGAAGGGGGGCAATGATAAAAAAGGGGGCATTGCGAGCGACTGTTTTTCTTTTTTGTCATTGCGTTCTGCCAAAGGCAGGTGGCAATCTAACGCGAGAGATTCCTTCGCCGAACAAGTTCGGCTCGGAATGACGAAGAAGGGACGGTCATTGCGTTCTGCCAAAGGCAGGTGGCAATCTTACGCTTGAGATTGTTGTGGCTTTCGCCACCTGCTAAAGGCAGAGCGTCGCTTCGCTCCTTGCAATGACAAAAGGAGAGGGAAGGCTCGGAATCACGGAAGGGAAAAGCCAGATTGCTTCACTTCGTTCGCAATGACGGGAAGGGGGGCTCGCAATGACAGGGAGGGGGCTCGCAATGACAAGAGAGAAAGTCGGAATGAGGGGCTTAATCTACCTGTCTGTGTGCAACAATCCGCTTTCCGCGTCCGTCTCACCGCTATCCGACATCTGATAGCTGAAATTTACCAGTTACTATCCGCTGTCAGCTAAATCAGTAGAAAATGGTAGGGTTATATAGGTGGTAATCCCCTGTCAAAACAGGTCAATGACTGATATTTTCTGCCTCTAACAGCACAAAAAGGTGTTGCCCATCAGCGGAAAAGATTTCCCAAGACAACCCTTATGTTCAGGTGTTGCTCAACCGAAAAAAAACACCAAGGAAATCCATTTGCTCAAATTTTCTGAAAGGATTCTCCTACCATCGCAGAACCGCTGCTGACCAGGTAAAGCCGGTGCCAAATGCGGTCAAAAGAATTACATCCCCATCCTGAATCATTCCTTGTTCCCTTGCCTCATCAATTGCCACCGGAATAGTTGCCGCTGACATATTGCCGTATTTATGCAAGACAACAAACATCTTGTCCGAAGGAATACCGGCGCGCTCCCGCGCCGCCTCCATAATCCTGATATTCGCCTGATGGGGAATGAAAAGTTTCACATCATCAGGGCACAGACCGGCATCTTGCAATGCCTTGAGCGCAGAATTACCCATCGTCCGCACCGCATGTCTGAATACCTGATTTCCCTCCATATGTACTGTGTGCGCCATCTCCCTTAATGTCCTTTCGCTCGTGGGCATCCTCGTCCCACCTGCGGGCTGATACAAAAGAGGAGCAAGACTACCATCACACCCCCAGTTGGATGCCAAGATACCACTCCTGCCATCACCGGGCACAACTGTTGCTGCACCAGCGCCATCACCAAAAAGAACGCAGGTTGCCCGGTCCTTCCAGTTGACCACCTTTGACATCACCTCACCTCCAGCCACGCCCACCTTCTTGGCACTGCCAGCAACAATCAGGTTCGCTGCCACCTCTAAGGCAAAAAGAAAACCAGAACACCCAGCACTGATATCAAAGGCAGCGCTGCCGGCAATTCCTAACCTCTTCTGCACCCAGCAGGCTGTTGCCGGATAAACAGTATCCGGTGTTGATGTTCCAACAACGATTGTATCCAAATCCGCTGGCTTGAGACCTGCCATTTCACAGGCACGCTCAAGCGCACTCGCTACCAAATCTGAGGTGGCGGTTTTCTCGTCAGCAATCCTCCTCTCCCGAATACCGGTGCGTTCAACAATCCACTCATCGCTTGTATCTACCATCTTTTCAAGGTCAAAGTTCGTAAGAATTTTTTCCGGGAGTGCCCTGCCAGTTCCGACGATTTTGATTGATTTCATAAAATTAGAAATAGCCCCATGGGGATTTGAACCCCAGTCTTCTGGCTGAGAACCAGACGTCCTGGGCCGGACTAGACGATGGGGCTATAAAATTGATAATAAAAACCATCTCAATAAAGTCAAGCCGGTAAATCGGAAAATTTATCCTTGAGCCGCGACTGCGCGCTTCCCCGCCTTTTTGCGCACACGCTCGCCCCGGTATCTGAACCCTTTGCCATGATAAGGGTCTGCAGGCTTGATGCGCCGGATTTTTGCCGCCACATCGCCAACCAGCTGTTTGTCGGTTCCGGAAACAATAATCTCAAACATCTGTTCTTTTGTATCCTCGGGGTTAGGCACCTGATTCACCTCTAAATTAATCCCCTGAAGCGAAATAACATCAACCGGATGGGAGAAGCCGCAATTAATTTGAATTCCCGCCTTGGTCTTCTGCACCCGATAACCCATTCCCCGCAGTTCCACAACCTTCTGATACCCGGTCGTAATCCCAATAAACATATTTCTGAGCAGCGCCCGGGTGGTTCCAACAAGCGCCCGCGGAACCCCAGATTCACGTTCCACAACAAACTGCTGACCAGTGACTTTAACAGTAACACCAGTAGGCAAAGGCAGTGTCAGAGTTCCCAATTTGCCCTTAACCACAATTCGGTCTTTCTCCGATTTAATCTCTACACCGGCGGGCAATTGAAGCGGAGAATAAGACTTAGCCATATTACCACACCTTGCAGATTATTTCTCCACCAACCCGGCGCCGTCTTGCCTCGCGGTCAGTTAGGATTCCCGCAGGGGTGGAAAGAATAGCAACACCTAAACCACCCATAACCTTCGGCACCTCGTCACAGCCAACGTATATCCGGCGACTCTGCTTGGAAACCCGCTGAAGCCCGCGAATGACCGAACTGCCATCTTCAAGATATTTTAGAGTAATGATAATCCTTTTTTTCAGTCCCTCACCATCAACCCGAAAGTTGCTGATAAACCCTTCCTCCATTAATACTCGGGCAATCTCATATTTAACCCGGCTGTATGCAACTACCACCTCTTTATGTCGGGCAGCAATTGCGTTGCAGATTCGAGCGAGAAAATTGGCAATCGGATCCAAGTTTTCCTCCTTACCAAGTCGCCTTGCGCACACCCGGAATCTCCCCACGCAGTGCCAGCTCTCGGAAACAGAGTCTGCACAGTCCAAACTTGCGATAGTAAGCCCGGGCGCGAAAGCAAATCTGACAGCGATTGTGCTCACGCACCTTGAACTTCGGTTCCCGCTGGGATTTCACAATCAAACATCTTCTTGCCATATCACTTCCTTTTTGCAAAAGGCATACCTAACTCTTCTAGCAATGCCCGCGCCTCATCATCATGCTTTGCAGTCGTCTGAAAGGTCATTGTCATTCCAAAAATCTTTTTCACTTTAGCAACCTCAATTTCAGGAAAAATTACCTGCTCACTCAACCCCAAACTGTATCCGCCTCTCCCATCAAAGGCATCGGTCGGGAATCCCCGAAAGTCACGAATCTTTGGCGCCGCCAAATTGAAAAACCGGTCAATGAACTCATACATCCGCTCACCCCTGAGTGTCACCTTAATACCCAAAGGCATTCCTTCGCGAATGCGGAACGCAGAAATTGCCCGTTTGGCGTAGGTTCGCAACGGTTTCTGTCCTGTTATCAGAGCCAAATCCTCTGCTATTACATCAAGTATTTTAGAGTCCTGAACCGCATCTTTAGTCGTGACATTAATCACAACCTTGACCAGTTTCGGAACTTGATGCCTATTCTTGTGCCCGAAACGCTTGATTAGAGTTGGAATAACTTTGTTTAGATAATGTTCTTTAAGCCTTGCACTCATACATCAATAATCTCTTTGCACTGTTTGCAAACGCGCACCCGCCTCCCCTCATGCTCTTCCCGGCGCACCTTTGCCCTTTTGCCACATTTCGGACAAATCAGTACAAGGTTGGAAACATCAATTGGGTTGGGCAGGTCAACGATACCACCTGGCTTATCCGGACCCTTCGTCCGCTGATGTTTCTTTGCGAGATTCAATCCTTCCACTATCGCCCGATAACTCCTCTTGTTCTTATCCCATTCTATTTGCAGAATTTTGCCCCGCCGACCTTTCTCTTCGCCAGTAATCACTTCCACAACATCACCTTTGCGGAAATTCATCTAAACCACCTCGGTTGCTAACGAGATAATTTTGGTAAATTGCCGTTCCCGCAATTCCCTTGCTACCGGTCCGAAAACCCGTGTTCCCTTGGGTTCACCCTTATCATCAATCAGCACGCACGCATTGTCATCGAAACGAATATAGGTTCCATCTTGACGCCGCCACTCCTTGCGCGTTCTTATAACGACCGCCTTAGACTTGTCGCCAGGTTTAATCGGTCCATTAGGCAAGGCATCCTTGATTGTCACCAGCACGGTATCACCCAGCCACCCAAACTTGCGCTTAGAACCACCATATATCTTAATCACCATTGCCTCTCGGGCACCGGAATTATCCGCAACGATAAGCCGACTATACTCCTGAATCATAACTTCTTCACCACCCGCCATCGTTTCAGTTTTGACAAAGGTCTTGTTTCCATCAAAAGCACCCTATCCCCTTCCTGACACTCGGCCCGCTCATCATGAGCATACAGTTTTGTCATGCGCCGGATGTACTTTTTGTACTTAGGGTGCTGCTCAAGACGTTCAGTCTCAACAACTACCGTCTTCTGCATCTTGGCAGAAATCACGGTCCCAACAACTGTTTTCCGAGCGTTACGCACCTATTTGCCTCCGGTTTCCTTTTGCTCTATTTCTTTTAACACTGTCAACATCCGGGCGATGTCTCGTTTCAATATTCGCAAACGAAGTGGATTGGGTAACTCTTCCCCAGCCCGGCGCAATCTTAGTTTCAAGAGTTCATCACGTGCCTCTGTCAGGCGGCGTTGTATCTCATCTTTTCCCAGTTCCCGCAACTCAGAAGCCTTCATAGGTAAACTCCTCACGCTCGACAAGTCTCGTCCTACAGGGCATTTTACTTGCTGCCAGATTCAAAGCGGCGACTGCCTCAACCCGGGGCAACCCCCCAAGTTCAAATAAAACTCGTCCAGGTTTGACCACGCAAACCCATTCCTCTGGTGTCCCTTTGCCCTTTCCCATTCTTGACTCTGCCGGCTTTTTTGTTACCGGTTTGTCCGGGAATACTCTAATCCACAACTTGCCGGTTCGTTTTAAGAACTTAGTTAGACAAAGCCGTGCTGCCTCAATCTGACGAGCAGTTATCCAAGATGGTTCCAAGGCGACAAGCCCGAACTCTCCAAAATCTATCCGGTTAGCACTCGTTGCTTTCCCCTTCATCCTCCCGCGCATTGCCTTGCGATATTTCACCCGCTTTGGCATTAACATTTTCTCAACTCCTTGCTACCGGTTGAATTTCACCTTTATAAATCCAGACCTTTACGCCGCATGTCCCGGCAATCGTTTTGGCAACATCCATCGCATAATCGATATCTGCATTCAAAGTCTGCAAAGGAACCCTACCCTCTCGATACCATTCGCTACGTGCAATCTCGGCACCACCAAGCCTGCCCCCAACCATCACTTTTATTCCCTGTGCGCCTAATCTCATCGCCTGGGTTACCGCCCGCTTCATCGCCCGACGATGAGCAACCCGTTGCTCCAATTGGCGGGCAATGCTTTGAGCAACAAGTTTTGCCTCCAATTCTGGAACCCGCACCACCTCGACCAGGATAGTCACCTCTTTATCACTGCCAATCAACCGTCTTATTTCTTCTCTTAGTGCATCAAGAGCCTGGCGCTTGGGTCCGAACACCATCCCTGGTCTGGCGGTATGAATGGTAATTGTCATTCTGCTGCCCACACGCCTAATTTCGATGTCGGCAATCATCGCCTCGCTCAATTTTACCTCGATGTAGCGCCGGATTTTCAAATCCTCTAAAAGACACTCACGGTAGTGCTTATGCTCAAACCAGACAGATTTCCAGTCCTTGGTAATTCCCAGTCTGAATCCTAAGGGATGGGTCTTCTGGCCCATAATTAAACCTTTTCCTCCTTGGTTCCAACCTTCACATACACATGGCACATCCTGCGGACATAAACAGAAGCCGTTCCTCTTGGTCCGGGCAGCAACCGCTTCATCACGTTAAGACCGGTGTCAATCCTTACCTCCTTGACCACCAGCTCCTCTTCCTTCAGTTTCGCCTTTCCCGTTTTGGCAATGGCATTGGCAACAGCTGAATGCAGCGTCTTAAGTATCGGTCTCTTTGATGGTTTGGGTAAAAAAGCCAATGTTGCCAGTGCTGTTGGCACATCCTTGTTACGGATAAGGGCGGCAATCCGGTTCATCTTCTTTGCCGAACCGCGCTGAAACCTGCTCCTTGCTATCGCCTCCATAAACTCAATGCTCCCGTTTTTCCTCTGCCGGTTTCTCCCGACGCTGACCTGAATGCTGGCGAAAAGTCCTTGTCGGAGCAAATTCGCCTAAACGATGACCAACCATTCTTTCAGTAATATAAACTGGTATAAACCTGTTACCATTGTGAATCGCTATTGTCTGACCAACGAACTCGGGTGGAATTATACTCCTCCGGGCATAGGTCTTAATTACCCTGCGCTCACCCTTTTCTACCTGCTCCTTTACCCGCCGGAACAATTTTTCATCAATATAAGGACCTTTGCGAATCGACCTGCCCACGCTTACGCTCTCCTACGGATAATAAGCCTGCTGGACTTTTTCTTCGGATTACGGGTCTTGTAACCCTTGGCAATTATTCCCCTTTCCGAACAGGGGTGTCTTCCACCAGAACTCTTACCTTCACCACCACCCATCGGATGGTCAACCGGATTCATTGCCACCGCTCTGACTCTTGGTCTGCGTCCCATATGCCGGGAACGACCTGCCTTACCAATAGAAATATCCTTATGCTCAAGATTTGAAACCCTGCCAACCGTTGCCCAGCAGCGCAGGTCAAACTTCCTGATTTCACCTGAGGGTAGCTTTACCACCGCCCAGCCCTCTTCCTTGGCAAGAATCTGGGCAGCAGTGCCAGCCGAACGCACTAAAAATGAATGACTTTGAGGATGCAGCTGAAGATTGTGAATTTCAACCCCAACCGGAATATCGGAAAGTGGCATTGCATTACCAATCCGGATGGGCAGATTATTTCCTGAATAAACTTCATCCCCAACCCTCAACCCATCAGGGCATAATATATAGCGGTAATCGCCATCAGCGTAGCAAACTAAGGCAATCCTTGCCGAACGATTGGGGTCATACTCAATAGAAACAACTCTTGCCGGAATTCCAACCTTATCACGCAGAAAATCAATAATCCGGTAGAACCGTTTCTCACCACCACCACGACACTTGGCGGTAATCCTGCCTAAATTGTTTCTGCCACCTTTTTTGGGCAAAGGCACAATCAACTGTTTAAAAGGCTCCTCACGGGTAATTTCAGAAAAATCAGGTGCTGTGTAATGTCTTCTGCCCGCGGTTATCGGTCGGAACTCTTTAATACCCATAATCAACGCTCCAACGCCTCAATCTTTTCACCTTTCTTTAACTTAACCACCGCCTTTTTCCAATTAGGTCGATACCCGCTGAACATCCCCATCCTTCGCCTTTTCCCCTTGAAATTCATCACCCTGACATCGGCGACATGCACCCTGAAAAGCCTTTCCACGGCATCACGAATCTGATATTTATTGGCATCCGTGTGCACACGCAGCGTATAACTTGCCTCCTCCTTCAGCCTTTCCGACTTCTCTGTAACCACCACACCAAGAATTATCTCTGCTGGCTCTCTCATTTATGCCCCCATCCTTGCAAGGAACTCTTTGAGACCATCTTCAGTAAATACAACTAAGGTATGGGTCAGAACCGCATAGGGATTGAGCTGCACCGCTGGCATCACATCCAGCCAAGGGATATTGCTACTTGCCCGCTTGAGATTTTCCGAAACTGCCGGTACCAAAAGAAGTACCGAACCCTCAAAACCCAGACTTTTAAAAACTTTAACAAGTTCCTTGGTCTTGGGCTGAGCAATCTCGAAATCCTCAACAACCTTGACACCATTCTCTTTAACCTTTGCTGTCAGTGCGAGCGCCAGCGCATAACGTCTGACCTTTTTGGGCAACTCATAACCATAATCACGCGGCTTCGGACCCCAGGCAACTCCACCCTTGACCCAAATTGGCGACCTTCTTGAACCATGCCTTGCCCTACCGGTATGCTTCTGTGGCCAGGGTTTCTTACCGGTACCTGAAACCTCAGCGCGGTTCTTGGTCTTTACGGTTCCCTGCCGCTGATTTGCAAGATAACAGCGCACCGCCTCCCAGAGCAGACTCTGTGGTCCTTCACGATTAAACCAAACTTCTGGCAAATCCACCTGACTCTTAACCTCGCCAGAAACCTTTAAAACCTCCATCTCACTCCGCCTTCTTGATCAAGAGTTCTGAACCGCGATAACCAGGCACCGCGCCTCGAACATAAACCACCCCTGACTCACTGTCAACCTTAATTACCTTCAAATTCTTTATTACTACCCGCTCAACCCCGTAATGACCTGGTAAAGTCCGGTGAGGTAAAACCCGACCGGGCGAGGAACCGGCACTCACCGAACCAATTCGACGATGCGACATTGAACCATGAGAGGAAGGTCCGCCACTCCAGCCCCACCGTTTCATACCGCCAGCAAAACCCCTGCCCTTGGTCCAGCCGGCCACAGTAACCAAATCACCGGGCTTCAAAACATCAACGGTCAGCTCCTGTCCCACCTTGAATCCTTCCATACTATTCATCCTGAATTCACGCACAACCCGAACAACCGGCACACCTGCCTTCTTGAACTGTCCTTCATAAGGCTTTATCGACTGCCGCTTGCTCGGCTCGCCCTGTCCAATCTGCAAAGCACAGTAGCCATGTTTCTCTTTAGTCCTTAAACCAACAACAACGCATTTACCAACCTCAATTGCGGTTACCGGCATCACCCTGCCTCGCTCATCATAAAGCTGGGTCATCTCACCCTTTTGACCGATAAGTCCAATCATGCCGACTTTATCTCCACTTCCACCCCTGCCGGAACCTCAAGCTTCATCAGCGCATCAACCATCTCCGCGGTAGCATTAGAAATCTCAATCAGCCGCTTATGCACCCTTAACTCAAACTGCTCGCGCGACTTCTTATCAACATGCGGAGAACGCAGCACCGTAAAAAGGGTGCGTTTTGTGGGCAGCGGCACCGGACCAGAAACCTGGGCGCCAGTTCTCTTCGCCACATCAACAATATCGCGTGCCGACTGGTCGAGCAGCCGGTGGTCATAAGCCTTCAGCTTAATTCTTATCTTCTTCGAGGTTCGCAACAAACTCATATCTGAATAAAATTCTCCTATTATCTATTTACCTGCATTCCTGACACCTTATTGTCGGGGAGTTATCTACTACCCCAAGTGTCTTTTACAGTAACTTTCAAATATACAAATCTTAAGTCACCTGTCAACATTTTCCTATTTGGCAACCAACAGTTCAGTTGCTCAGGTGGCGCAGCAATACCACTGCACACTTAATGAAAGCTAGCGCACTTTGAATGTCCTAAAATCTCACACAGACTGTCAAAGTATACCATATAAAAAAATGTTAGGCAAGTTTTGCTGAAAAAATGTTACACCCTTGCATTCCAATCGAGCAAGTGCAGTCGAACCTCGGCAAATCCAATCATTCAGCCAACTCTATAGATACTTTGGTTAAATCAATTGCTGGCGCGGAAAGATTTCAGGGTATATTATTTATCTTTTTGATTTTTAATAAGATAGCAATTCAGGGCTCGTCCCCTCCACCACCCCCTATCTTAAATTGGTTTTCGCCTTTATTTCAGGATAAATATCAGCAGGAAAACCCCAATGTGCCTTGAAACTATTTTTAAGGATGTTTCTGAAATTTGCCCTGAATTTAACCCAAAGGGGTGCCTGCAAGCCGCTCTTGAAC
>CAZNRV010000170.1:0-5347 GCA_964575495.1 uncultured bacterium | reverse complement strand
GTCATCGACACCTATACCAGGCGGATTTTTTATAGATATGGATTAATCAAGGGCACCGAATCCTATGAAGAGCTCAGGCTCAGGATAGAGGAAAACCTCGCCTCGGCAATCGGCAATAATAAAAGCTCGAGAGTGCGGGTATTTAATGAATTCCACGCCCTCCTGGTGCGTCTTGCCAAAACCCATTGCCGGACAAAACCATTCTGTTCAGGTTGCCCGCTTGAGTCTATTTGACATTGCATTATGCCCGTAATCATTTTTGTCATGCTCTTTTTCACCCAAGTTAACAACGACACTCTACCCCATTCTGATTCAGTTGTCCAAGATATCATCTATTACGGAGGAAAACTGGTCATCTTCATCGCATCTGAAGAACGGGTGGTGCTGCTTGACTCAGCGTGGGTAAGGTATCGTGATATGTCAGTTTATTCCGACTCAATAGATTACAGCATAAAAACCCATATTCTGAGTGCTCATCAGGTGGTGAGTTTCAAGACTTCTATTGAAGCGGTTGAGGGCACAGAACTATATTACAATGTTGACACCCGTAAGGGAATGATGCGCAATGCTCGCACCAATGTGGAAAACGGATCTCTGACTGCAAGAGAGGTCTGGCTGGTCAAAGAAAAGGTGCTTAATGCCCGTTATGCCGATTACACCACCTGCGACTTGCCCAATCCTCATTACACCTTCTTTGGTCCTAGGGTAAAACTTTTTATGGACGACATCGTAATCACCCAACCGGTATTACTTAAGATACACAGATTGCCGGTCTTGGCAGCTCCGTTTTGGCTTGTACCTGTGGCTTCAAGGCGAAAATCCGGACTGATGCCCTTCAAGGTCGGCACCGCCAGTGACCAAGGATATTATGCCAAAAACATCTCCTATTACTGGGTAATCAATGATTACGCTGATGCCACCTTTATTGCCGACATTATGACCAAAAGGGGCATTCAGTTCCGCACCGAAGCGGTTTATATTGTTGAACCCTTGTCCCGGGGCTCGATTCAGGGCTCCTATATTCGGGAAACCTGGGACCCTCAAAGCGCGAACCGCCTGCGTTACAGTCTTAACATCGCCAGCGCCAGCAAACCCTCGCCTCTGACCAACCTCGATATCCAGGCTGAACTTATCTCCGACACCGCCTATGCGCCTGATTACGCTGAGGACCGACTTGACTGGCTTAAGCAGGAGGTCTATTCCTATGCCGCGCTCAGCCACCGGTTCAAAAAAGCCTGCCGGGCAACAATTCGGGCAGAAAATCACACCTATTATATGCGCCATTACCAATATTTGCTACTCCCTTATGCCTCGCTTAATTTTGGCACCCGTGCTTTACCCGGCGGCTGGAATATTCTACCTGCAGCCACCTTCTCCCGCAGGATAGAAAAAGCGGATTCCGCTGGTATTGATACCCTTCTCAAGACCCGGGTAGCACCCACAGCCAGTTTCAGCATTACCAGCCCTGATTTCCCTTTTGGCAGACTGGACATCAATGACCGCTTAAACCTTTCTTACTCACACACACGCCATCAAAACGAGGGCAATGACCAATCTTCAAATATTATACACGAGTTCAGCCTCAACACTTCCCAGAAGGTTTTCGGCGTGTTTAATACCGGCGAAGGCTTGACCTTTTCCCAATCCGATAACCTCAATGACACCCTGCCAGTTGAGCCTCGTTACACCATTGCCACAAACACTGGCTTTAACCTTTACCGGGTATTTGGAACAAGGGCTTTCAAGCTTGATGGCATCCTTCATACTGTTTATACCAACATCCAGTTCAGTTACGAACCAGAGATAACACCGTCAGGATTTTTTGGGCAGCCGGCTCTTCTTCATCCATCAGTCGCACTACTATATTTCAACCTCAACAATGGCTTCCAGGCAAAGACCACCCAAACAAAAGAGAAGTTTGACATCGGCACCGCCAACTTAAGCAGCCGCTATGACCTTGTAACGCACCGGCTCAGCCCAATCTATGCCGTGCTCAGCACCAGACCCCTAATTTTCCTTCCGCAGGTTGAGTCCGGAGCGGTGCGCAACCGTTATGACCTCTGGCTGGATGCCAACCTTTCCTTCCAATTAGAATCACTGCGCCTCGGTGATGACTACTCAACACTCACATCATTTTCCTGGTCCCATATCCGCTCCGATACAATGCGCCATTATGAAAGGGGGCTGGAATTCAGGGTAAATCACACCTGGGGTAAAAATCAAAATATGCTTACCGGCTCAATCTCTTTTTCCTATGCTGGCTGGCGTTTTGGTCTCAACTCCGTCGGCTACAACTTCGCAACCAAACAGCTCACCGACTATTCCCTCAACCTCTGGCGTGACCTCCATTGCTGGGAGGCAATTGCTACCCTCTCGGGCCTGGGAAAACAGTGGCGCTATGACTTTGAGGTCAGAATCAAAAAACTGCCAGATGTGAAATTTGGCAAAAGCACCTTCCGCACATTTCTCCCCTGAGATGAAACTTGTTCTTGCCTCCACCTCGCCCCGGCGCAAGCAAATACTGAAATCGCTCGGGCTGAAATTCACTTGCATCAAACCCACATTCAAAGAACCAGCAATCAACCTTACCACCTCCCCGAAAACTCATTCAATATCCCTTGCCCTGCTCAAGGCGCTCTCCTGCTCTCGCCAAGTAAAAACCGGGTTTGTGCTCGGTGTCGATACCATAGTTACCGTAGATAACAGAATATTAGGCAAGCCCGAAAGCCGCAATGATGCAAGACGAATGCTTAAACTTCTTTCTAATAAAACCCACCAAGTTATTACAGGAATTGCTCTTATAAGTCTACCCGATTATAAAATCTTTACCGGCGCCGAGAAAACCGATGTTACCTTCCGCAAACTTAGCGAGAAGGAAATCAACACCTATATTAAAGAGAAAGAGCCTTATGACAAAGCCGGTGCCTATGCACTTCAGGGCAAGGCAGGACTTTTTGTCAAAAGAATTCAGGGCTGTTATCTCAATGTAATTGGTCTGCCGGTCAGCCTCTTGCTTGATTTGCTCAAACAGGCAGGCTGGTGTTTCTTCTAATCAGGGCGAGGTCAAGATAATATTTACCCGGAAACTGCAAGTATTGAAGTTACGACTGTTATCCAGAACCAGAAAGTAAATACCGGTCTCAGGAATGGTGTCGTAAAACGGGGCAGTTCGATAAGCCGGTTGTTTAATCCGAAATGAGAAATCCTCTCCTCTGTGCCAGCGCACAAAATTGAAACTGTCCATAAAAATCAAAAAAATACTGCCGCTATCAGCACTGGTTGCACCGCTCAACCGGTAACCAGCCCAGGCTGAATCAGAAAAGAAAACAAAACTACCCGCCTTCACCGCGCCATCCCAGTTGATAAAATTTACTACCCTCGGGTTAACTCTCAGCAGAACCGAATCAACCGCGGTATCACCACGCGCATCAGTAACCTTAACTTTAATAAGCGCCATGCCGGATGATTCTGCTGCAAACCATTTCACACTGTCGCCGCTATTATCCGCAAACCTGCCCTTTGAACACCACCAGCAAAAACTCAACCCCCCTGCCCCTGGCTCTGCCATTACACATTTGAACCAGACGCTGTCCCTTGACAGCACCTTACCCTTTCCTGTTATCTCTTTAATTACTGGCGGTCCATAATCGAAAAGACAACCGGTAAAAAGGCAGAGGCAAAGATAAAGATAAAGGTATTTGTTCATTATCAGTCAAAATTATCCCTTTCCCTGAAGCCTTGTCAATAAAACTGCCCTTAATCTTATGTTCAAATCAAAACCGAATTGACCCGGGAAGTAACCCCCCTGAAAAATGTGAATTTGAGATAAGTTACGCAATTGCAATAGCTAAGCCAAAATCAACCAATTGTAATTAGTGTATATATACCTACACTTAACTCAGGTTCCTTCCTGCCAGGAGGTGATATAACGTTGCTGCTCTCTTGTCAGCCGGTCAATCTTTATGCCCATAGTTGTTAGTTTCAGCTGGGCAATTTTCCGGTCAATCTCATCCGGGAGTTTATAAACCTTCTTCTCAAGTCTGCTTTTGTTCTTGAGAATGAACTCAGCTGCCAGCGCCTGATTGGCAAATGACAAATCCATTACCATTGCCGGATGCCCCTCTGCTGCTGCGAGATTAACAAGCCTGCCTTCAGCCAGCAGGATAACCCGTCTGCCGTTAATCAAATGATACTCAACACAGTTCTTGCGCAATTGGCGATGCCTCTTACTAATCGCAGTTAGCGCTTGGCGGTTAATTTCAACATCAAAATGCCCGGAGTTGCAGATGATTGCCCCATCCTTCATCCTCAGGATATGCTGCCGGTCAATAACATTGATGTTACCCGTTAAGGTGACAAAAACATCACCAATGCCCGCGGCATCAATTAACCGCATCACCCGATGTCCGTCCATCCTTGCCTCAAGCGCCCGCACTGGATTAACCTCGGTTACAATCACCTCCGCACCCATCCCGCGCGCCCTGGTGGCAAACCCTCGACCACACCAGCCATAACCGCATACGACCACGGTCGCACCGGCAAACAGGATGTTAGTTGCCCGCAAAATCCCATCAAGGGTTGATTGACCGGTCCCATAGCGATTATCGAACAGATACTTGGTCAAAGAGTCATTGACCGCAATTATCGGATATGCCAATACCCCATCCCTTTCCATACTGCGCAACCTGATAACGCCGGTGGTGGTCTCTTCGGTTCCGCCGATGACACCTAAAAGCAATTTACCGCCCTTTTTATGGAGGGTGGAAACAAGGTCAGCACCGTCATCAGTGGTAATCTGCGGTTGATGGCGAAGCGCCTTTTGAATATGGCGGTAATAACCGGTGCGGTCAATCCCGTTGATAGCAAAAACAGCAATCCCATCCTTTTTCACCAGTGCCGCCGCAACATCATCCTGGGTGGAAAGCGGATTTGATGCGCACAAGCGCACATCGGCGCCCCCAGCCTTCAAAGTCCTGACAAGATTGGCGGTCTCAACCGTAACATGAAGGCAACAGCTCATCCTCACACCCTTCAAAGGCTTTTCCCTTTGGAACCGCTCTCTGATGCGGTCAAGTACCGGCATAAATTTCCCTGCCCACTCAATCCTCTTTTCTCCCACCTCTGCCAGCCCCAAATCTCTTATCTCGCACTCCTTATTTATACCTTTCACATCATCCTCCTTCTATAACATACCCTTTAACTCACCTGCACGGTCGGTCTTTTCCCAGGGGAAAAATTCGATTTCTTTTTTTAGCACCTCATCGCGGGCTACTTGCGCTCTCCTCCCGAAATGCCCGTACACTGCGGTTCTTTGATATATCGGATTGCGCAGTTTTAAATATTCAAT
>CAZNRV010000169.1:0-6573 GCA_964575495.1 uncultured bacterium | reverse complement strand
AATGCCGAGGTTTTCTGTCAGGGAACAAGTTACTGGTATTCGCTGGGAATGCTTTATGATGAGGAGGGGTTTGACCATTATACTGCGGCTCAGTATTCGCAGGGTGCAGGAATTCATCTTTCGGTTGGCGCCTTGGTTGATGAGGAGGGGAACGATTCCTATTTCTCAAGGCTTGGACCGAGCCAGGGCGAGGGTCATGACCTTTCGGTCGGGGTGCTGGTTGACCGTAAGGGCGATGATGGCTATTACGCTTCAGGCGGACAGGGCATCGGACTGACCAATTCGGTCGGACTTTTTATTGACCAAGATGGCAATGACTGGTATATGGCATCTGAGTCCTTAATCTGTCAAGGTTCATCAAACTGGGCAAGGGGTTTTGGTGGGATGGGGGTGTTTCTGGACCTGGCGGGCAAGGACTGGTATCCGGGAAGAAATCTTGCCCAAGACCAGAGCCGGTGGACCAAAGGGACCTACGGTTCCGGAATAGATTTACCACGGCCTGCCACGGTAATTGACTATGAGCCGGATGTTGACACCTCTGAGGCAAGTATTGATTCAGTGATTACCGCACCGGTGGAAAGTGTTTTCAAGACCGCATCAATCTGGGCGGTGGGCAATGCACGCAAAAAAGTTTTGCGGGCAAGAAAGGAGTTGATTCGTCTGGGCAGAAGGGCGGTTGAATATGTTTGTGAGAACAAACTGGATACCAAGGATGGGCTGGAGTCAGAGGCGATTAATGTCCTGATGAAGGCACTGCCTGATACTGGTAAGCCCTATCTGTTCAAGGGGTTGAGGGACTCAAGGTTTCTTGCCCGCCAGAATTCAGCCTACTGGCTGGGTGAGATGGGTAAAAATGCGCTGGATGCGGTGGACTCAATTTTACTCGCTTTACAGGAAAAACGGATAACACCGCGGCGTGCAGTTTATGCATTAGGCAGCATTGGCGATTCTCTGGTTGTGCCCAAGATTGTTTATCTTTTAAGGGACACCCTTGAGGTGTCAAGGATTGTTACTGCTGAAGCCTGTGGCAAACTGAAGAATCCGGCGGCGATACCTGATTTGACAAAAGCCCTGGATGACCAGTTTTTTACTGTGAGAAGTGCGGCTGAGGCAGCACTGGTAGCAATTGGCGAACCAAGCATCGAACATTTGCTTAATAGTCTATCAAGTCAGAACCTGCCGGCACTTGGGCACATTATCAGGGCAATCGGGCAATTAGCAGTAAAAAATGATAGTTTGAGTGAAGAGATAAGGCAAAGATGCCGGCAGCAGATTATGCGCTATATCAGCCATCAGGAACCGTTTGTCCGGTTGTGCGCAGTTGAGGCACTGGGGAGGATGATGAATGATGAGGTGCGCATCGCCCTTGAGGTAGGGCAGAGAAAGGAATCAGACCGGTTTGTTTTGACTGCGTATGAGCAGATTTTAGCCCGAAAGAAATAGATGATGTTATTATTGCGTCCGCATTTACTATTAATAAGATAAGATTATGAAGATTTTCAGTTTGTTGGTCATGATTGCAGGTTTAGCGGGTGCAGTTAATATTCTGCCGAATCCGTCATTTGAAGTCTGGCTGGATACGCTCGGAGTGAATATGCCGATGGGCTGGTTGACATCAGAATTGTTACATCCGGGTTCGGCATTGAAAGATACAAATTGCAACACCGGAAATTACTGTCTGCGGCTTGTGGGCGGTGATACCATAGCATTTGCTACATCTTTAACGATTGTCAGGACAGGGTTCAGTTATGAGTTTGCTGGATATGCTAATGTGGTAGGAATTTTAGGTGGCTCGTTTGTACTGGAGTTTTTGAGTTTGTTGGGGAATCCAGTGGGTTCGCCGCAATTGATTCCAGTCTATTTTTCGAATGGTTATCGACGCTATTCACGCTGGATTACCGCTCCTGATTCAGCAGTTTTTCTTTCAGTTTCGTGCATTTGTCTTCCTGAGGCAGAAGTATATTTTGATGATGTTACTGTTGATGATACGACCGTTACTGGTATTGAGGAGCGGAGTAAAGAAGTGTTTCCACCAAGAACATTAAAGAAGTTGATCGTTTTCGGCAGGCAAAGAATCAATCCTAAACAGGACGCAGTTTTTGATGTGTCAGGTAGAGTGAT
This sequence comes from uncultured bacterium, assembly GCA_964575495.1. Taxonomy (GTDB): domain Bacteria; phylum Hydrothermota; class Tepidihabitantia; order Tepidihabitantales; family Tepidihabitantaceae; genus JAOABP01. The sequence continues at coordinate 4,452 of CAZNRV010000169.1, read as the reverse complement.
GCGCAGTGGCCGTTTGTCTGACGGGGTTTATTTTCTTTACTGAATGAAGTGTCTGTTTATTTTCTTGACTTTTGCTGTGTAAACGATATATTTTAAAATTATGATATACATTCAAACGCTTAATTTGAATGATTATATCGACACCGGACGAGTCTTCTTTGGCGAAGGACGAGGGGAATGCGGAATCGCGCTTCATCTGCCCTTGAAGAACTATATTGCCGGTGCTGACCCCAATACTGATTATGCCCTGATGGTTTCAGTTGCTAACAATCTAATTGAGTTTCTACTTTATAAACGGGTGGAAAAAGGACCTGAACAGTGGGATTATAATGGTGAAAGGGCTCAAGAGGTCTATAATGTTTGCGGTGATAATGTCTCAACCAGCGGCATCATTGTTGAGGACCGCAATTATCCAACCGGAGCCAAGCTACAGATATTCCTTGACAAGACATTCGGTGCCAATGAGGTGGCAATTCGCTGGAAGGGACAGATGGTGGGTGATGAGCGTCTGCTCGTTGACTATGAGGAGTATCTTAAGCAGGGATTCAATCAAAGCATGCCCACCACTTGATAAAGATTGACTGCCGACTTTCTTAACAATGTTTTAAAACCGGTGAAAAGGATCTGTGGCCATGGTAAATTTCAAACAGGTTAGTAAGGAACCTGAAGTAATTGCCATGATTGCAGAAGCCGACCGGCAACTGGAGGTTCTGGGTTTTACTGAGCACGGATTCAGGCATGCCCGCCTGGTTGCCAAGAACAGCCGGCGGATTCTTTCGGAATTGGGATATGATGAGAGAATAGCTGAACTAAGTGCGATTGCCGGTTACCTGCATGATATCGGTAATGTTGTTAACCGGAAGGGTCACGAGCGGACAAGCGCTTTGCTTGCCCGGGAGGTTCTTGTTCGCTTGGGAATGGGTTATTCAGAAGCCGCTCAGATAATGACCGCAATTGGCAACCATCACGAGGATGGCGGAAATCCGGTTTCTGAGATTGCCGCGGCGCTGATATTAGCTGACAAGGCAGATGTGCATCGGAGTCGGGTGCGCAATCCTGCCTTAATCAAGTTTGACATTCATGATCGGGTTAATTATGCGGTTCGACGCTCAACACTGACAGTTGAAAGTTCCAGCAGGCGGATTATGTTTGACCTCAGTGTTGATACCGCAATTGCACCGGTGATGGAATATTTTGAGATATTTCTGAGCCGGATGCTTATTTCCCGGCGTGCTGCCGACTTTCTTAACTGTCGTTTTGAACTGGTGATTAACGGCACTCAGCTGGTCTGATTCGATTACGATACGATTGACAACAGCCATTTAACTTCGTATTCTTAATAATCTTGGAGCAGGAAAATACTCAGGATCGCCTAATTTTTCTGGGCTCGGGTGGAGCCAGAATTGTTATTGCCAGGCAGTTGCGGGCGTCGGGTGGTATCTGGGCGATATTAAACAAGGTTCAGTTTCTTATTGACCCTGGACCCGGTGCGCTGGTGAGGGTGACCGCAAGTCGGCACCGGCTTGACCCGACCAAACTGTCGGCAATCCTTCTTTCTCACCGCCATCTTGACCATTCGGCAGATGTTAATGTGATGATTGAGGCGATGACGATGGGCGGGACCGAAAAAAGGGGTACATTATTTGCACCAACAGATGCACTTGAGGGGGATGACCCGGTTGTCCTGCGTTATCTGCGCTCATTTCTTGATGAAGTGATAACATTAAAGGAAGGTGGCACATACCAGTTGGAAGGGGTGAGCTTCACCTGTCCGGTGCGGCATCGACACCGGGGTGAGGTTTATGGTTTTCGCTTTGAAACCGGCACGCTGACCCTTTCTTATATCGCTGATACCGCTTATTTTCCTGAACTGGCCGATTATTACCGGGCAGATGTGGTGATATTCAATGTCGTCCGTTTCAAGCCCTCTGAACTTGACCATTTGCATCTGCCCGAGGTTGAGGAGCTGATTAGGATGATGAAGCCAAAACTGGCGATTATGACTCATTTCGGGATGACAATGATAAAGGCAAAACCTTGGCAATTGGCACGAGAACTGAGCGAGCACCTCGGTACCGAGGTGATTGCGGCAAACGATGGAATGTTAGTTGAACTGAATAAATACAAGTGATGAGTAATGTCAGGAGGCCGGTAAAGGTTCTATCCGAAGAGGTTGTGCGCAGGGTCGCTGCGGGGGAGGTGATTGTTCGCCCGGCTTCAGTGGTAAAAGAATTAATTGAGAATGCTGTGGATGCTGTTGCCACCCAGATTAAGGTTGAGGTCAAGGCAGGTGGAAAGAATCTTATCCGCATTAGTGATGATGGCATCGGCATGAGTCGTGATGATGTTCGGCTGGCAGTGGCGCGCTATGCCACTAGCAAACTTGAGACAGTTGATGACCTGAAAAGGATTGTTTCTTATGGGTTTCGGGGCGAGGCGCTGGCAGCGATTGCGGCAGTCAGCCGTTTGACCATTGAAACTAATATTGATGAAAACCAGCCTGGCACAAGGCTGGAAGTTGAGGGGGGGGAGATTAAAGAGATTGCCGAAACGGTCAGGGCTAAGGGGACAACTGTAACTGTGCGTAACCTCTTCTTCAACTTGCCGGTCAGGCGGGCGTTCCTCAAGTCAGAGAACTACGAGTTCCGGCTGATTGCCGACGTGGTGCGCAACTACTGTCTGGCATTTCCCGAGATAGGGTTTGAACTCGAGCATAATGACCGTTCGCTCTTGAAACTTGCGCCGGTCACAGCGGTTAAGGAAAGACTGGCCCTCCTTTTTGATAAGACTCTGATAGCAGCAATGGTCGATTTCAAGATTGACAATCCCAGTCTCACTGTTTATGGTTTTTTGAGCGAGCCCACTCAAGTAAAATCCTTTTACGACATTCAGGCGGTTTTTTTCAATCGGCGACCGGTTCGCAGCCAGATTGTGACAAAGGCGGTATACGATGGTTACGGGCCGATTCTCTCAGGTAGAAATCCCAATTTCGTCATCTTCCTTGAGACCGACCCTGCCCGTCTCGATGTCAACATTCATCCTACCAAACAGGAGGTGCGCTTTGCTGATGAGCGCTTTCTTTTTGATTTTCTGTCAACTGCGGTGCGGCAACGGCTTATGCTTCAGCGTCATATGCAAATACCAGCCGAAGATTTTCTGGCGCAAGAGAGTTTGCTGACAGATGAAAGGGTGGCATCTAATTACTGGCAACTGCACAACAGTTATATATTAGCACAGGTAGCATCTGGTTATGTGATTGTTGATCAGCATGCCGCTCATGAGCGCATACTCTACGAAATGATACGGCAGGAACGTAAGACATCACCGTCTCAAGGGCTTTTATTTCCATTCACTCTCGAACTTAATAGTACAGAGATTGAGGCATACGAGAAACTACATGAGCGCCTCACTGCAATGGGACTGGAGTCTAAGCTTTTCAGCGGTAGAACCCTGGTGGTCGAAGCCATCCCGGCAGGTTCCTTTTTGGGCAAGGACGAACTGCGGCAGTTGTTCAGTGAACTTTGTAATGTCAGCAGTGATAGGGCGAATGTGGATGACGATTTGGCAAAGCTTATTGCTTGTAGGGGTGCAATCAAGGCTGGTCAGCGCTTGACAACGGAGGAGATGGAGTCACTCATCAATTGCCTTTTTGCATGTCAAGAGCCTTATTTCTGCCCGCATGGCAGGCCGGTAATAATTAAAATTACTCTTGAAGACCTGGAGCGGAGGTTCGGGAGAGCTTGAATATTTTCGTCCTGACCGGTCCAACCGGTGTTGGCAAGAGTGATGTCTCGCTTATTTTGGCAGAAAGGTACGGGTTAGAGATAATATCAGCAGATTCAAGGCAGATTTACCGTTACTTTGACATTGGCACCGATAAACCTTCAAAAGAGTTAAGGCAGCGGGTAGCCTTTCATCTGATCGATATGCTTGAACCTAATGAGACCTATTCTGCGCAAGATTTTGCCCGTGATGCAAGATTGGTGATTGAAAAAATTATAAGCGCAGGCAGAAAGTTCATTGTTGTGGGGGGGGCGCTCTTCTATCTGCGGGCGCTTTTCAAGCCGCTGTTCAGAGCGCCTCGTGCTGACCCAGTTATACGGCAAAGATTTCAGAATGAAGATTCTGACCGTTTATATCTGCGGCTAATGGAGATTGACCCGGAGCGGGCAGCTCAACTCCATCCCCATGACCGGCAAAGGATTGTGCGGGCATTGGAGGTTTATGAATTAACCGGCAAGACCTTCACACAACTGGCACAGGAAGAGACCGATGAAATGGAGCTGGTACCAATTTATGTGGTGTTAGCGACACCAAGACACAAGCTTTACCAGCGGATTAATGACCGTTTTGACCAGATGATGGCAAGAGGGCTTTTGGATGAGGTGCAACGGTTGAAAGCGATGGGGTTCGGTTCTGATACACCGGCAGCACAGGGTTATGGTTACAACG
>CAZNRV010000168.1:0-5598 GCA_964575495.1 uncultured bacterium | reverse complement strand
ACCCGACCGATGTGTGCCTTTACCAATAACGCCAGCTGTGAGCGGATCGTCTATGCCCTGTTCAATACCTGCAACCAGAAGTGGCGCCACAAACGGCTATGGACCAATACCAAATTTACACAAAATTCTTGACACTACCTGCTATTTTCCTTGCTTGACATTCAGAAGTCTCATTGTTATAATTAGTTATGCCAATTCGCGAGTTTTGTTGCGACTCATGTCAGCATATTTTCGAGGAACTTGTCCGCAGCGAGGAAGAAAGAAAACTATTAACCTGCCCCAGCTGCGGCAGCAAAAATCTTTCCCAGCTATATTCGGTTTTTGGCGTTGCCGGGGCAGAGAAGAAGGTCAAAGGCTCAAACAAGAGCTGCAACCAGTGCAGTTCGCATAATTGCAGCAGTTGTTCTTAGGAGGTAAGATTTATGACCATCACTAAAGCCGACCTGATCGAGACCATCTCAAGGCAGATGGCGCCCACCATTACCAAGCGGGATGTGGGCAGAATTGTACAGCTTTTCATTGATGAGTTGTGCCGTGCGTTGCAGGAGGGCAACCGGGTAGAAATCAGGGGTTTTGGCGTGCTTGCCACCAAATTGCGCAAGCCAAAACTGGCACGCAACCCCAAAACCAAGGCACCGGTTAACATCCCTCCGAGAAGGGTGCCGGTTTTCAAAGCCTCCCGCCTGCTCAAGGCAAGTCTGATGCGCGGCAGCGAATAATTCAAAAAAGGAGCAAGATTATGCCCTGTGGCAGAAAAAGGAAACTACGTAAGATAAAACGCCACAAATACAAGAAGCGACGCAAGGCAATGCGTCACAAAAAGAAGATTCGCTGACAGGACTAACCGCTTCCGAGATGGTTGATAGTTCCTGGTTCGTGGTTACAGGTAAAGGTAGAGGTAAAACGGGGAACTGGGAACTTGGAACTAAGAACAAGGAGCATGACCACAACCGGCGGGAACGATAATACGGTTCTAATCGTTTTCGAACTGTTTTTCCTGCTTTTGGCAATTGCGCTATTGCGCCTTCTTTTGGCTCCGCTTTCTATCAGCATAACAACTGTTGTCATGGTCTGGGCACTTTTAGCACTCGCCAGTTATCTTATTGGCGAATTTGAAACAAACGCCCGCGCCAATTACGGTCTAACCATTCGTACCCAGGCAGCCTTTGCCCTTACCTATGTGGCATACTCAGGAATTCAGGTCCTCTGGACCTGGTGCGAGCATCTGCCGGTTAAATTCTGGCTTGCGCTCTGGCTGTATCTAACTTTCATCGCCCCGCTTGCCGGCATCCTGCTGCGCCGTATCTTTCCCCAGCGGGTAGTGCTTGTAACCGACTTCAATCAGGATAAAGTCGGGCTGTTACGCTGGTTGGGGTTTGAATGCGCCTGGATTATACCAATTGAAGCGCTCAAGGAATGGCTCGAAAAAAATTCCGAGACCGTGGGCAGACTGCGTGAATTCAGAACGATAATCGTGGACACGAGCGACATTAAGACCGAATATGCCGCATCCGCGCTTGCCGCCAGGTTCTTCGTTGACTTCATTGGCATTCGGACATTCAAGATGTCTGCCTACCTCCTGGGACCGCATCCCCGTTCTATCGGTCCTTTTGTTACTGAAGGAATCAGCCGGCGCCTGAAAAGGATTGTAGATTTGGCCGTGGCGGGCACTGCCCTTATAATCCTTGGACCATTGATGCTTCTGGCTGCGCTTCTGATTAAAATAACCACCCCAGGACCGGTCTTTTACCGGCACCGGCGCCTGGGAAGAAATATGCGCGAGTTTAATGTATTGAAATTCCGAACTATGTATCACAATGCTGACAAAATTCTTGAGGAAATCCTGAAAAACGACCCCGTGAAACGGGCAGAGTTTGAAAAAAACTTCAAACTGAAAGACGATCCGCGCATCACCCCGATAGGCAAATGGCTGCGCAAATTAAGCATTGATGAACTGCCCCAACTACTCAATGTCCTTGCCGGACAGATGAGCCTTGTTGGTCCCAGACCGATTGTTGACAAGGAAATCAGTTATTATCTTGACTACTCACTTTTACTCTTTCGGGTGCCACCAGGGCTTACCGGCTTGTGGCAGATTTCCGGCAGAACCGATACCAGTTATGAGGAGCGAGTTCGGCTTGATACCAGATATGTGCGCGAATGGAGCATTTTTGGAGACTTGGCAATTATCTTCAAAACCATCCCGGTTGTCCTTTCCCGCAAAGGGGCATATTGAGCAGTTTTTGGTTCTGGGTTCGTGGTTCCAAGTTGACAACTAACAACAATGAACTAATGTAGTTCCATGTTCTTAGTTCCCTGTTCCCAGTTCCCCGAACCAAGAACCAAGAACTATGAACCAACTATGAGGAGGTTTGATGATTATTGAACCAGCGGATGTTACTACGATTCGACTGGCAGAAGCCCGGTCCTATTTTTTAGCGCAATATACTGAGGGTTTTACCACGCTCCTTGAGAATGCCGAACTGGATTGGCATAATTATCAGAGGCGCATTCACAATTTACAGAAAAGAGGCTTGATTCGCACCTTTCGTCTAACAATGGTTGTGCCGCCGCTTTTAGGCGGCAACTGGGTATGGGCAGCAATGCTCGCAAAGAGCCCCAACCCACTTCAACATACCAAGAATTTGCACGGTCGGCTGCCTTTCGTGACTGAAGTTCTTATCAACTCCTCTCTACCCCCAAATCTCGGACCGAACCTCGGACTGCTCTTTTACTCCAGCGACTTGGAAAACGAAATCAGGCTCATTCACTCCACATCCGGTCTCGAAGATGTTGAGGTCTTCAAGATTCAGGAATATTCATATCCTGTTGCCCTGCCCCTTTCCCGGGATGAAGAGGCGCTTGTTCGGTTTTTGGCGAACAATCCACAATCTGACACGAGTTCCATCGCCGGCGCCTTCGGTCAGAACGAGAACTGGATAAAGGCAAAACTTGAACGTCTGCTCTGGACTGAGAGAAATCGCACCGGCATCATCCGCATCCAGGCTGAGATTGACTGGTCAGTATGCGCCAACTTTGGACATTTTCATTTCCTTTTGGAGACAGGTCACCGACCAGAACAGATTGTCAAACTTGTTGGTGATGAAAACTTTGAACTTGTCCTGGCCGGTCGAAGAATCAGCGGACGCTTTGTAGGGGTTGAGGCGGATGTCTGGGGCATAGCCGACCTTTTGCACAGGATTGAGTTTTTAGAAAGGATTAACGGCATCCGGGTTACAGGCGTGGTTTATCACCGAGAAGTCTTGATTAACAACGCCTGGGTGTTAAAAACAATTGGATTGTAAAGGAAATCCTGCTGTCAAAATAGTTCATAGTTGTTACTTAGTGCCTTTATTTGAGTAATATTAATTTTCCCATCTGGATTTTTCCTGACTGATACAGTCGATAGAAATAAACCCCAGGTAGCAGTTTTCTCCCTTTCACATCTGTCCAATTCCAGGACGATTCATCCCGGGTTATGGAGCGCATCTCTGCTACTGGTCTGCCATTGACATCATAGACCTTCAATTGTGAGTTAGGGGGAATTTTCATCACCGAAAGGTTCAAGTTGGCGATGTTCTCGGCTAACATTTCCGGCTGGAATTTTGTTATCATTTCAGTCGCCCCGGGCGTGAATCCGGTCAAAGGACCCTTTATCACTAAGGCATATGGCTGGCGGACAGTATAGCTATTGCGTGCGTAAATGCGAACTTTCCAGACTCCGGTCAAGGGACGGAGCAGGTAGCAAACCTCTTCAACATTACGCTCATCCCAGGCGCCCGGATTCGGAATTGAACCGAACCTTGACAGCTGATTTCCACGGTAGCGGTTGTTATCCGGGCTGATGATTTCGAGGTTGAGGTCATTGACGAGCGCAATCCCGGCTGCCGGGGCAGCCGCAGTATCGGTCCAGGCAAGGACCACTCGCATCGGGTTGCGTCGCTCAATTGTCACCTCATACTCATCAAACTGTCCGGTCTCAAGTCCTAAAGTGTCGTCAACAAATGTCCAGCACACCGAGTCATCAGGAAAATGCATAATCTGCGAAAGATTGAGTCTGCCCCAGCCAATCCTTATGTCCGGAATCGTTTCCGCCCCGACATTGCTGTCAGTAGCGCATAGTGCCAGCGCGCGCATCAAAGCGGAACTGGGCGCATTTATTGCCCGTAAAGGGTCGGGATAACCAAGCGGAAACCAGCCTTCTTTTAGATACTGCCGCAAGAGTGTTAGTGCGCCGCACGCTGCTGGTGCGGCGAACGAAGTTCCATCACGAACGCTATAGGCATTGATACCTCCGCCCCAGACGGTCCAGATACTTTCTCCTGGCGCCACCAGATTGGGCTTAATACGGCCATCTCTAACCGGACCGGCAGAAGATGATGCGTATATAAGATTACTGCGGATGCTATTGCCACAACCCCCGACAGTCAAACAGTTCTTCGCACAGGCAGGATGTCCAAGTTTAAACCTTGCCCCGCCACTATTACCAGCAGCCCAGACTGCCAAAAATTTCTTATCCTGCCAACAAACCGCATCCAGCGAGGCATCAGCCAGCCGGTAATAACTGAGATAATCAGATGTCCCGATTGAGCCAGAAACCTGCCGTATCGGCTCACCCAGACCATACCCGAGGCGAACAGAATCAAGCATCTCGGTCAGATTGTCATAATAGATGTACTTGCCACTGGCGGTCCCGATATCAAGAAAATAAATTCTTGCCTCAGGCGCAATCCCATCAAGGTCGCTTAGGTTTCCGCAGACCGCATCATTTCCTGCCAGCGTGCCCGCAACCGCAGAACCGTGATAGTACACTGCGCCCACATCGCCGAAAGCCGCCTCCTTATAAAGTTTATACGCTACAATCTTGCGGTGAGTTGGGTAGATTCCTGGGCTCTCAAGCGGCAGATTCGGGTCCCGGAACATATCATGCTCAGTATTAATACCGGAGTCAAAGAGTCCGATAATCTGTCCCTGTCCTCGAATCCCCCTTTCCCATATCCTTCTTCCCTCTATCGGGTCAGGAACAACCGGTCTCCAGCCTGTCTGCAAAACCCATTGGACATTGCGGTTAAATGGAACAAAGATATCAGCCTCCTGAATCCAGGCGACCTCATCCATCTGAGCCCAGCGGAATATATCAGCGAGTCCGCACTCAATAGCCATTTTCTCCCCTGTCCAGCAAACAAGTGTCAATGGACGCCTTGCCTTCACCCTTGACCGACTTCTCCTCAATTCTGGTGCCAGTTTGTATTCAGGAAGAAAAGGACCGAACCAGTCAACAGGCAGGTTCTTCAGCACCTCTCGTTTAATACCTCCTGCACCTGCCTCTACCACCACGGTCTGAAAGGCGATGTAGCACACCGGTTCAAGGCAACAGTTTTTTAACCCATTAAGCCAGCTAGACCGCACCGGCGCTGAGAAATGAACCAGCCAATACTTGGATATCGGAATCTCGCTGAACTCCATTTTAGCAGTGATATCAATTGTGATACCGTTGGCAAGCCTGATGAGCGATGCTGAGGAATAAGGCTCAGGCTCAAACTCTGCTTTGTTAAGGGTCTGTTTTATTCCCGGTCCGATTAAACAGAGCAGTGCGAG
>CAZNRV010000167.1:0-11252 GCA_964575495.1 uncultured bacterium | reverse complement strand
CTTTTCATCCTCATTTAACCGTAATCTAAACCCATTTTTCCCAGCGGAATACAATATTATTTTTCTCGGCTTCGGTAATTATCTGGTGCAACTCTTCTTCAAGGCGCTGGACATTTTTCTTTTTACTGAACTCGGCATTAGTTTCCTTCTCATTTTGCCCACATTTTTGAAACCCGACTTCAAGCATAAGGTCTTTATTACCAATAACTTGGGTAAGCATATTCGGAAGTTACAAAACAGTTGGCATTATTTGAAAAAGCAGGTTTATCTAACTATTTGAAATATTGATGGTAATAGCGATTCTAAATTTTGCTAAGATTATGCGTTAAGTGTCTTTTTTCCCCGTTTTTCGTCGGATTAAGCCTTTGAAATAGGCTGAAAATCCGGTTAAAACGAGAAATAAAAGCCCGAACCCAATCACAATCCCGCCCCATTTGAACCAGGAGTGCCATTTCAGGAGCTCCCAGAATCTGTCCGTAATAAGAATAATTGTGCCGGTAAAGGCGGTTATGAAGATAAAAGGTGCAAGGATAACCCCGATAATGATATGCATTCGCCGCACAAGCATCATACCTTACTTTGCTGCGGGTTGCTGAAAGCGGTTAAGAAACATAATCTGATTCAAGGGCAACCTTTCCGGTCTGACCCTTTCCCATTCTCTTTGTTTTTCCGAAAGCACCGGACTAATGGTTTCCGAGTGTTTCCCGATTAAAATCAGGGTAATGACAGTGAATTCGTCAGGCAGATTCAATACCTCACGCACCTTTTTCGGGCTATATCCGGCAATCGGGTGCGCAACAAGACCAAGCTCGGTGGCGCGCAGGATAAGGAAAGCGATTTGGATTCCAGTATCAAACAGGTAATACTCCCGCTCCTTGATTAAACAATCAAATTCCCTTTTGGTGAATACCGCAATCACCATTGATGCGTCATAGCACCATTCATTGCCTTTACTGAATGCAGGTCTGAGTTGATTTAGAACCTTCTGGTCATAAACAAAGATAAACCTTGCCGGCTGGTTGTTGAAGCAGGTTGGTGCAAGCTGAGCATGATGGGCAAGGTCGCGGATAAGTTCCTCGGTTATTTTTACTGGCTTAAGTGAGCGATAGGCGCGGCGCTGCTCGATGGTATCGCTGACGCTCATCTGTTCAGAATTTTATTAACTTTTCTTTTCCAGTCAAGAAAAACTTGACTAAATTCTAATTGCCCCTATAATTATAATAGATTGGGATACCGCCTGAATAATCATTACTATCATTGTGTAAAATGATGTTTGGAAGGTATCAAGGATAAAAAACTTTGGGAGGTCATAATGAGTAGTAAGATTGTAATAATCGGAGTAAGTGCAGCCCTTGCTGCCGGAGTTTGGGCGTTTGCCGACCGAAATGAACCCGGAATTGTCAGACCTGATGAGGTTCCGGCATTTGAGGCAACCGGTTCATCTGAAGCGCCTTTTCCGCGCAGGGTTGTAACCGGAACTGACGCCTTGCCTGAATATCAACGCGCTCCTGCTGAGCCAACAAAGGGCGAGCCGCCACAGATAGTTCAGATTGCCGACGAAAGTTCACCTTATGACCCGAAGCCGTTATGGGGTCCGGATGTGCTAATCTGGCCGGGTGATATCAAAAGTCCAACGCCACCTGGTGCCGAGCGGATGATTGCCTATGACCAGACCCACGAGGGGACTCTCTTTGCCGCCTTTGTTGTTGCCAATGGCGACACAATCAGAATCTATCGCTCAACCGATGGCGGCAACACCTGGAGTAACTGGAACGGTGTCCTGCATCCCGGCAATGTGCTCAGTTCACCTGAACTGGTGGTGGCAGAGGGTGACTCCAGTTTTGTCTTTCTCTTCCTCAGAAGCTCGGCAGGCAATGGCGATGTTTACTGCGCCCGTTTCGGATTAACTGGCGGGGCAAATATCTTTGCGGTTAAGGTGGACAGCGATACAATCGTGAATCTTTCCGCCTGCAAGGACAACGGCAATCCCTATTATCTCTATGTTACCTATGAATTTCACGATGGTTATAGGAATGTCCGGCTTTACCGTTCAACCGATTATGGAAAGACCTGGACTGCACCGGCAGGTTTTATTGATGACACCCGTGTTCCACCCAAGCCGGATATCGCAGTTGGCTATAACAACCGGGTCTATGTTTCCTATCTTGACAAGCGTCTGGCTTCGGGGGACTCGGCTGCCTTCAGAGTAAAGCGCAGCACTGACCGGGGAAATACCTGGGAGCAGTCAAGGCAGGTAGGAACGCCGCTTGTTCGGGTCTTTGACGGAGTGATTGGCGCTGACCATACTGACCAGACCATCTGGCTGGTTCATGTCCGGGATATGGAGCCCTGGAATGGCAAGGGTCTGGGTGTGTTCTACTATTACACTACAACCGATGATACCATCTGGGATTACGGCGGTGATGACGGTATCGGTCACGCTGATACCGACAACAACGAGCAGATGCCAAGTATTGCCACTCACTGGAGCCATGGTTCGCCAACCGTGTGTTATGCAATTGTGCCATCTGAATCCTTAATGTTCACCTGGTGTTCGGGTGATACGAACTGGACAATGCCGATTAAGGTGAATGACTACCGGCATACCGGCAACTTTCCGCCTCAGGCGGGTTGGAAAAATGTGGGGGTAGGTTCGTCTTACTCATCCGTGCTTTACTGCGGTGTTGGACCGGACAGTTTGTGGTTTGATGCCTGGGGTATGGTGGGAGTAGAGGAAAAACCGGTGGCGGTTAAGCCTGCAACCGGTTCGGTTTATCCCAATCCGGCTTCAAGGTATGCGGTCATAAGTTATAACTTACCCCAGAGTGGCTCGTCCGAACTGGTCATTCACGATGTTACCGGTAAACAGGTTGAGGTTATCGCGCAGGGTCACCTAAATGCCGGTGAGCATAATGCGGTCTGGAACTGCAAGAATGTTCCGGCTGGTGTCTATCTTTATCAACTGAGTGCAAGCGGCAGAAAACATTCCGGTCGCATTGTGGTTACCCACTGACAAAACCTTCTTTTCAGAGGGCAGGGCGTTTGTCTCTGCCCCCTTTTTCATATATTGACAGGTGGAAACAGGTTTGGTATTTTAAACTGATGCAGAATTTATTCCGGTCCGAGTGCCGATTCACTCTTAGAATAGTCTGGTTAGCAGATATTTTTCAGTTGCAGAGGCGATGTTTTTAGAAAAAGACCAGGGTGCCGGGGATAAACTCAATCGCTTTGCAGAAAAAACCTCAGGCGATTTTGTCTATCAGCCCGCAAGAATCTGTCCGCAGATTAAATGGCTTGACCCAAATTACATCCGCATCCTTGAAGGCGGGCTTGCCAATAAAGAGTTCCGCGTCGAGACCGAACTGCTACCACAAAGTGCCGCTGTTTACCTTTATGACCAGGACCAGCAGATTGGCAAGGTTGCTATTGAGCGCAGTCCACCGGGCAAGGGCATCATCCTCTGGGATGCGATTGTCCATCCTCTTTACCGGCAGAACGGTCTGGCAGCGATAATGACCTGGATAATCTTCCGCCGGCTCCTGAACGAGCAGACCTCTGCCACCTTTCGCATCCGGATGGTGCGCTCGCTCAAGACCACTGACAACGGCGTTCAACTGCAGAATGTCGGGATGGGTGTGATTGCCCTGCGGCTCGGATTCTCGCCCGAACTCAACCTTAAGGAACTGCTACGCTGGAACAATGTCACCGAGATTGGAATAATCCCGGAAAATCAGACCATGCCCCCGGGCTTGAGAATCAGTTTGCATACCGACCCCTTGATTCTGATTGCCTTTGTCTTGAACCCGGACACCATGAAACCGATAAGGGGGCTACGCACCTACATCGAGATGAAACGCGACTTGAGCCTGCTGCACGACTGGGCAAGCCTCGGACTTTTGGTGGTCAATGGCAACTACATCCTGCGCACACCGCGGATTGACCACTTTGTCAACCGGATTGCGCTTGATGAGACCGAAGCCCTGAACTTCAGAAACAAAATCAAGGGTCTTTAGCCAATCCTCAACACCACCGAACCTCCTAAAAAGTTTGCCTTACCCTTGAGGTTTTTTATCATATAACCCTTGCTGAGCAATCACGGTCTTAACCACCATACCCAGGCGCGCAGCCTGCTTATCGCCCTCGGCTTGAATCTCGGCTTTGCCATTGCCGAACTCCTCACCGGCTTTTTTGCCAACTCCTTAACCCTGATTGCGGGTGCGCTCCACGACGCCGGCGATGCGGTGGCGCTCGGGCTTTCATATCTCGGTCTGCGGATTTCAATCCTGCCGCCAAACCACCGCCGGACATTTGGCTATCGCAAACTGCGGATTCTCATTACCTTTGTCAATGCGCTTGCGCTCGGACTTTTCACGCTCCTCGTAATCCGGGCGGCAATTCTGCGCCTCATCACCCCTGAGCCGGTAAAAAGCCGGATTATGATTACCATGGCGGTTATCGGCTTCGCTGTCAATGCAATCGCGGTCCTGATATTAAAACAGCATCGCCACTCCTTAAATATCCGGGCAGCGATGTGGCATCTCCTTGACGACCTGTTGGGTTTTGTGGCGGTGCTTATCGGTGGAATTGCCATTCGATTGACCGGCTGGACAGTTATTGACCCGGCCCTTTCAATTGCTGTTGCCGGACTGGTCATTTACGGTGTCTGGCGGGTTTTCCGCGAGGCAACCAGCATCCTGATTGACTCGACACCAAAGGATCTGAATTTTGCCGAGGTGCAAAACTTTATCCTTGGTTTCTCCCCTATAATTAAGAATATCCATGATTTGCACATCTGGACCCTTGGCGAAGACGAGCGGGCTCTAATCGCGCATCTGGTGGTAAAGGACAACGCATTGAGCAGTTTTCATCCGCTACTATCCCAACTGAACTGCGCATTAAAGGAGCGATTTGGCATCAACCACATCACCCTTGAATTAGAATGCGAACAGTGCAAATCAAAGGATGATGTCTGCATTAATTAACAGCCCGGCAGTTCTAACTATTTGAATTTTAATATAGTTAGCCAATTGACAAATTGCACTGATTATCAATGGGGGAGTAACCCCCTGGGTCAGTCTGCAGTTTAATTTGCAGTTAAAAATTTAAGGCAGAAAGGATTATATTTTGCATTTGCCCATAAATTTTATTTTAGCGGCTAATCCTGCCAAGCAGTTATTACAGCCGAACCCGGCGCAGGCGGATGGAGTTGGTGACCACATTGATTGAGGATAGTGCCATAGCGATTTCTGCAATAATCGGATGGAGCAGACCAAGCATTGCTAAGGGAATTGCCAGGGTGTTATAGAAGAGCGCCCAGAAAAGGTTCTGTTTTATTTTTCTGAAGGTGGCACGGGAAAGTTTAACCGCTGAAACAACGCCGGTGAGTTCGCCCCGAACAAGAGTAACATCGCTGGCCCCAATGGCAACATCGGTCCCGGTGCCAATCGCAATGCCCACATCTGCAGCCTTAAGTGCGGGCGCGTCATTAATCCCGTCGCCAACCATCGCCACCCTGCCAAACTCATTCTGTAACTTCTCAATCTCCTGCTGTTTGGCTGCGGGCAGAACCCGGGCAACAAACCTTTCAATGCCAACCTGCCGGGCAATCTCTTTAGCACTCTCCTCGCTGTCACCGGTAAGCATCACCGACACAATGCCAAGTTCTCTAATTTCCGCGATTGCCCCTGCAGATTCGGCCTTGAGCGCATCGTTCAAAGAAATCAGTCCCAGCGGCTTACTGTCAGCGGCAAGATAAATGGTGGTTTTTACCCCTGATGGGGTTTGTGCGGCAAGCTGAACAGTTTCAATATTGTTTTCCTTTAAAAACTCCAGTTTGCCCGCAAGCACCACCCTCGTTGCAATTGTTCCTTTAATACCCATACCCGGATAAGCGGTGATATCAAGAGCAGGCAAAGGTTTAATCCCCTGTTTTTTGGCTGCATTGAGAATGGCGACGGCAAGTGGATGTTCCGAGCCCTGCTCAAGCGCTGCTGCATAGGCTAATAGTTGCTCTTTGTCTGTGCCGGGCAAGGGAACCATCTCGGCAACTTCAGGTTTGCCTTTGGTGATGGTGCCGGTTTTGTCAAACACCATCGCCCTGACATCCTTCAGGGTCTGAATCGCCTCGCCTGAGCGAAAGATGATGCCTTTGCGTGCAGCCAGCCCGGTTGCAACCATCAGCGCGGTCGGTGTTGCCAGACCCAGCGCGCAAGGACAGGCAATCACGAGAACTGCGATACCGGCAAAAAGGGCAAGGGAGCTTTGGGGAAGTTCAGGATTGACCCAGGGGAGAAAGGTGTGTGCCCAGACAAGCAGGGGTTTGAGTGCCGGGGTAAAAAAGAACCAGAGGAGGGCGGTAAAAACGGCAAGCCCCAAAACCGCGGGCACAAACCAGGCGGTGATGCGGTCGGCAAAAGCCTGAACTGGAATTTTTTTAACCTGAGCCTCTTCAACGAGCTTGATGACCTGGGAGAGAAATGTATCCTTGCCAACTCGCCTGACCACAACCTTGATAAAGCCGCTGCCGTTGATTGTCGCACCAATCACCTCATCACCCGGCTTTTTCTCAACCGGCAGTGGCTCACCGGTTGCCATTGACTCATCAATTTCGGTAGTGCCTTCAATGATGATACCGTCGGTCGGGATCTTTTCACCGGGCCGGACAAGCATTATGTCACCGGGCTTGAGCCGGTTTACCGGTATTTCGGTCTCATTGTCATTAACAATGACCCGAGCGGTGCGCGCAGCCAAGGAAAGCAGTTGGCGCAGGGCCGAGGCAGCGGCTCCTTTTGCCCTTGCCTCAAGGAATCTGCCCGTTAAATATATTGCCATCAGCATTCCCGCCACCCTGCCGAGGTTTTCCACCTTTAGCCCAAGCAAAACTAAGAGAGAAGAAATCAGTGCGGCAATTGTGCCTAAAGAAATCAAAACATCCATTGTGGCGGAGCGGGCTTTGATTGAGCCATAACCGTTCTTCAATGTCTGCCAGCCCGGAATAAAAAGCACCGCCGCGCCCAGCACAAGTTCAATCAGGGTCATAATTTTCATCGGCAGATGAACCAGACCGGTCAGATGAAAAATCATCACAAGCATTGCGGGTGCAACCAGCATCCAGGCAAGAATCATCCGATTCCTTGCCCGTTTGAGTTCCGCGATAATGGCCGCATTTTCATCGGCGCCCCTGTCCCGCACTTCATAGCCAACCGCAGTGACGGTTCTTTTCAGTTCTGAAATAGGGGTAACCTTTGGGTCAAATTCAACAACCGCCTCTTCGGCAGCAAAATTAACCCGAGCCAGTTTGACACCGGGCAGGCGGTTCAACGCCTTCTCAATTGTTATTGCGCAGCCGGCGCAAGACATCCCGCCGATGCCAATGACCGTGGTTACAGTCCTGTCAGAGCGCTTCTTGTTTTCGGCAGCGGTCGCAGGTGTTGTGATTTTCAGCGTGCCGGTATCGAGATATTTTTCCGGTTCTGACTGAAACCGGTGCTGACAGGAGATGTTGCAGAAATAATATGTTTCACCCTGGTATTTAACTTTGCCCGCCTCTGTTCCCTCCTGAACTTCCATCCCGCATACCGGGTCAATATGGGTCTTGTTATCTGTTACCATTTTATATTAGACCAGACGGGAAATGGTAAGGGTGCTGAAGGGCTCAATTTAACGGAGAGGGTGGGATTCGAACCCACGGTAGCCTTTAGGGCTACACACGCTCTCCAGGCATGCCCGTTCGTCCACTCCGGCACCTCTCCGGTGCTTGTTTTGAAGGTTAGCCAATTTGGATAAAATGTCAATTTTGATTCTTTGCGTTTGACACTGGCGGCTATTTTCGTAGGCTTTTAGGTAATGTCAAAATTTCCGCTGTTGCTAATCCTTGTTTTAGGCACAGCGCAACCGGTCGCAGGCCCGAGTCCGCCGGCTCTTCAGGCTGAGCGGGTTCTCCTGCTTGGTCGTTGTCCGGTTGACTCGGTTTCAGAAATCATTGCGGGCGGATTCGTTTCTCGTGGAGAGCAACTTTTGTTTGCCGAACCGCTCGGCATTATCAACTGCCAAACAGCAGGAACAAGGACAAAGGTGCCGGTTTACCGGCTTGTCCTGTTAAATAGAACTGAAAGAGGGTTTGAGCGGCTCTGGCAATCACAACTGCTTCTTGGCAGGGAAGCGGTGGCTGCAAGCCTTGTTCCTGATATCTGGACTTTTGGTGATATCGATAGCGATTCTCTTCTTGAAGTAATAATGATTAAGGGCAATTCCATTTCGCTTTTTCATTTTTGTCCAGAGGCTTTTTCTTCTTTAGAATTACCGTTTACCGCTGCGGTCACCATTGATGCGGTCTGCGCAGATATTGAAATGGATGGGTTCATGGAACTGGTAACACTCGAACAAAAACCCGACTCCACTGGCAAAAGGGTGGTTATCAGGGTGTGGCAGATAATCGGCAATGAGCTAAAGCAAAGAGGCAAAACGATTGAACTGCCCGATTTGGGACAGGAGATAAAATTTTCCTTTCTCGGCTCGGCAAAACTTGAAGATTATCCAGGTGCACCGGTGCTAGTTCTGGGCGAATATCTTTCGCTCCGTCCCAGCCGGTATTATGCGCTTTATCTTGCAGGGGATTCCTTTGTATTGACAGGCATACCCTTTCCCTGGCAGGAATGGTTTTCCAAGGATGAAGTCCTCCCAGCGGGCAGGTTGCAACTATTCAATGTCGGTGATACCCTGGTTGCCTATGGTTATTTTGTGCCTGGTGTGCGGGCTGGTATTTCTGCAGGTAGTTTTGCCGCACTGCAGGACGGGGAATGGCGGGTGCTCCAACTGAAGGAATGGGCAAAGAAACTTGTCGGCCCGTTCTATCAATTCGGTTCTAACTGGCTGACACTGCACAATCAACACTTCTACCTTCTCGCTGAGGAGCCTTTTTACTGGCGTTAGCATGTTGACCGGCAGCTGAATAGGCATAAAATTATCCGTGCGAAAGTTAGCTGTTCTTGAACGAGACCTCTTGTTTGCACTGACCAGCCAGATGCAGGATATCGCCCATTACCTTGACCTTGAGACCGGCGATGTAATACCGGTATTCAGTTATAACCGGGATGCGATACTTTCACAAATAAAGGCAGACTCTGACCGGTTTGTAAGACTGATGCCCCAGACGCCAAGGCAGGGTCGTGAGATGATGAAGCGGTTTATTGAAACTGTGCGTAGACCCGACCTGAAGGCAAGGCTCACCGCGGCAATCAAAAGGGGGAAAGCCTTTGTTAGATTCAGGGCGGTCCTTTTAAACTTTCCCGATGAGTTAAAACGCTGGCAACGGTACCGGGTGATGTTTGTCACTGAACCCCTGAAGATAAAACTCAGGGAACAGGACATTGAATTGATTTTACTATCTGATCCTGATTAAAACCGCTCAGTCCAAGAGAATGAATTTTCTTATCAGTTGTTCCTTACCGGTTCTGAGACTGAGAAGATAAATCCCTGACGCCACCTTTCTCCCTGACTCATCATCACGATTCCAGATAAAGGAATAGCTGCCAGCTGGTTGCCTGCCATTTTTAAAGCTCTTAATCCTTCTCCCGCATCCGTCAAAAATCTCAAGACATATGTTCGCTGTCTTTGGGAGGGTGTAATGAACCACAAGTGACTTGCGAACGGGACTGGCTCCTAATCTTAATTCGGGCTTAACCAGAGCCGGCCTATTGTCCTTATCCGATGCGATGCCAACCGTCACGCTATGGACATCAAGAATCCATTCATTCGGGTCGAAATCCACACTCACCGGCTCGCTCGATAAAATGAACCGGTTACGCTGCGGATTTTCGGAAACCGGATAGCGGACCAGGGTATCACCGCCGGCAAAACTGACTCTGACTTCCACCGGCATATGAAAAACCTCCGGTGCGCCAGACATATTATTCTGAGAAAGGTCAACAATCAGTTCCCAGCCGTCATCAGTTTGCCTGGTCTCCCAGCCAACCTTATAAACCGGATAACCAAGATTATAGACCCATTCATCAAAGAACCAACCTAAATCAAGACCGCTGATTCGTTCGCAGATGCGGCGGTAGTCTTCGGTTGAGGCGTTGCCGTATTTCAGGCTCTCGCCATAGGCACGCAGCGCAGCAAAGAAAATGCCGGGCTGGTCCCAGACCGTATCCGTTAGGACATATCTGAGCATATGCTGAACCCAGGCCCCCTTGCAATAGGAGTGTCCCCAGTCAAACTCATGGCCGGGGGGCGGGTTGTAAATCGGGTGCGGGTCCTGCGCCTCTTCCTCAAAATAGTCCTGAGCGCGGGAGCGAATCAGATTGCGGAAGGCACCAAGACCCTGTTGATGCCAGGTGTAAAGTTCATCAGAATAGGTGGCAAACCCCTCATTGAGCCAGATGTTGCGCCAGTCAACGCAGGTGACCATATCACCCCACCAGTGATGGGAGAGTTCGTGCGCGATGCCGTTGTCATTACCTGTCTGTATCCAGTAGCGGTGGACCATAGTCATAGTCTGGTTTTCCATTCCGCCCCACTGAAACGGATAGGCAACCACATGGCCATATTTTTCAAACGGGTATCGGCCATAGCGGAGCGAGTCGGAGAAGAAATCAAGCATATCAACGATATTGCGGAAGGCGTTGACCGCCAGGGTTGAATCCTCGGGCCACATAAAATTCTGAACATAGAGCGATTCGTTAGGTGCCGGATAGAACCACTGCTTGAAACTTGCCCAGCGGGAGGCGGCAAAGGTGATGAGATAGGTGCTGATAGGATAACGATGGGTCCACCAGCAGGTTTTCTTGCCAGCGTTGACCGTAACACTGTCAAGGATGCCGTTAGAGCAGCCGGAAAAAGAGTCAGGTGTGGTGATGTTGACCTGGCAGCCCCGTTCCGCCTTGTCCCAGGGCTCGTCAAAACAGGGAAACCAGTAACGGGAGTCCGATGGTTCGGTAGTTGAGTAGCAGAAGTCATGGAGTCGGCCCGAACCGCCCCGGCTGTAAAAGTAGAAGCCACGGTTCTGGGTGCCGGCGTTGCGATGATAATAGATGTCAACCGCCAGCGATTCACCGTTATTGAACTCCTGGTCAAGGTCAATGAGCAGTTTGCCGCTGCTGGTGGTGAAGTTGCAGATATTGCCTGCGCGGCGGACCGAGTCGCAGACCAGATTAACAAAGTGCAGGCTGAAGGTGTCAAAATGGTCCTGCCGGGCGATGAGTTCAATCCGGCAGTGCGCATTCATCGCCCCGGAGTTCATCGGCAGATCC
>CAZNRV010000166.1:0-8856 GCA_964575495.1 uncultured bacterium | reverse complement strand
GGCAAGCATCGGGCAGGGGTGAAATGGACTGAACTGGGCAGGGTTTTTGCTGGTTATCGGCAGGCATTGTGCAGTTTTTTCCCGCAGGATGAAAAGGGGTATGATGCGCTTGCAAGGTTTATGTTCCATTATTACCGCAAGGGGATGGTGCCGGTGGTGCTTGTTGCCTATGAGCGCGAGGCGTTTTATAGCAAATTTGACCCAAGGCTGCGTTTGACCTTTGACAAGAATGTTCGGAGCCGGCTTTATCCGGAACTGAAATCGCTCTATATTGACCGGGGTATGAAGTTTGTGATGCCCGCTCAGTTTGTTTTTGAAATCAAGTTCTACGGCACCCTGCCGCGCTGGTTGCAAAGGGTTATGACCCGATTTGACCTTGAGCGGCTTGCGGTCTCCAAATATGCCCTGGGCATTGAGGTTTACCCCCAGGAAAAGAAGTTTCTTTTAGGGTTAGGGCGGACATTTGAGGCTGTGCCCGGTTTTGCGACCGCCCGGACCGCTGGTGCGAATCAGGATGGATAAGGAGTAAATATGACGGAAATAATCAGGAATGTGGTTCAGCAGCTCCGTTTGCTGCCCCTGACAGCGGCGATGGTTTTCGCCAAGGTGGGCACCGCCCTTGTCTGTGGCATCTTCATCGCCTGGCTCTATCGCAAGACCTATCGCGGACCCGGCTATTCGGTTGCCTATACCAATACCTTAATCCTATTGGCGATGTGCACCGCGGTGATGATAATGGTGATTGGGAATAACCTCGCGCGGGCGTTCGGCTTGGTGGGCGCCCTGTCAGTGGTCAGGTTTCGTCATGCGGTCAAGAACACCCAGGATATTGTGTTTGTCTTCTTTGCCCTTGCTATCGGGATGGCAGCCGGGGTGGGATTTTATGCAATCGCCTTTTTGGCGACGCTGTTTATTGGCATAATAATGTTTGCCCTTTTCAAGACCAGGTTTTCATTTCCCAAGCGCGATGAGTATCTTTTGCAGTTCAGTTATCAGCCCAGAGCAGGCGGCACACCGCCATATCAGGAGGTTTTGGACCGGCACTGTGCGAAACTGACACCGATCAATGTCCGCTCGCTCGGGGACACAGACCAGATTGAACTGTCCTTTTATGTCCGGCTCAAGGATAAACAAAATGGGCAGAAACTTATTGGCGAACTGAACAAAACACCCGGGATTCAGTTTGTGAACCTTTTCTTTGACGAGGAGCAGATTTAGGTTTTTGGGATAAGTTAGCCGTTGTTCTCATAATTGCCTGAGTGTATATATAAATACACAAAACCTCAAATGGTAAAATTGAGTTATCTTTCGCAATTATGCAACTTAACCAAAATTCAGTTTTTGCCCGGGGGTTATCCCCAAGGTAATTCTGAATACCATCTTGAATATGACCCTTTTCGTTTTTTGAGATGGCTTGGGCAGGGGTCATCCCAATTCCCAATCAGGTGCTGAAACTGAAATTTCTCTCTTGACTTTTGCTTTGTGTTCGGGCATTATTAAATTAATAAGGGGGAGATGGTGGTTTGCCCTGTAGGGGAAATGAGGTTGGGGCAGGATGCCACCGAATCTGTTTCGGAGAAAGGAACAGGAGTAAAACAGGAGTAAAAAAAGATGGGCTTGTTTAGTTTGTTTCGTAAGAAGAAATCAAAGAAGCCGAAGAAATCGAAGAAGTTAGTGCAGGAGCCGCGCGTGAAGATGCGGGAACTGGTTAACAAAGGGGTTGCCTTCGCTAATGTCGGTCGTTATGACGATGCGCTTGCCTGTCTGGACGAGGCATTGAAGAGAGACGAGAAACTTACCGACGCCTGGAACAAAAAGGGGTTCGTCTTATATAATCTTGCGCGCCATCAGGAGGCGCTTACCTGTTATGATAAGGCGCTGCGGCTAAACCCGAAGTATGCCGAATGCTGGTATAACAAAGGGAATGTCCTAACTCAAATCGGGCGGGAGCGGGAGGCGCTTGCCTGTTATGATGAGGCGCTGCGGCTAAACCCGAAACTTGCCGATGCCTGGCGTGAAAAGGGGGTTGCGTTAAAAAACCTTGGTCGTCATCAGGAGGCGCTTTCCTGTTATGATAAGGCGCTGGACATTAACTCCAAAGATATTGACTCCTGGCGCAACAAAGGCACGGCATTGGCAAGGCTCGGTCGCCAGGAGGAGGCGCTTGTCTGTTATGATGCGGTTTTGGATATTGACCCGAGGTATGCTAAGGCCTGGCATGACAAGGGTTTTGCCTTATATTTCCTGAAACGGTATGACGAGGCGCTTCAATGTGCGGAAGAGGCGTTGAGAATAAATTCTGATGATGACCTTGCCTATAAATTGCGCCAGATGATTCTTGCAGAATTGAAGAGGTAAAATCGATGGTCAGAGATTTATTGGGTGTTGAGGTCATAATAGTTGACTTGATAAAGATATTGGTTTATAATATCAATTACCTTGGAGCAGACGCTTTTGATTATCAAGCCGGATGCGGTGCAGAAAAGATGCATCGGTGAGATTCTAACAATGGTGGAAAAGGAGGGGCTGAAAATTACCGGGCTGGCGATGCGCCGGTTGAGTCCGGACGAGGCAGAAAAGTTTTATGCCGTCCATCAGGGAAAGGATTTTTTCACCGGTTTGGTAGAGTTTATTGCCTCTGGACCGGTGGTGGCGGTGCGGGTTGAAGGAGAAGATGCCCGGAAAAGAGTGCGGGAACTTGCCGGCGCAACCGACCCGCAAAGGGCAAAAATGGGAACAATCAGACAAAGGTTTGGCGCCTCGGTCAGGATGAATGCGGTTCATTGCGCAAATCCGGATGAGGATGTCAATAAGGAGTTAGACTTTTTCTTTGGAAATAAAAAGGAGTCAGGATGAAAAACTATCTAATAGTTGGCTTACTGCCGGTTGTGGCGTTTGCCGGCATAATCACCAAAACGCTTGAGTTTGACGCAAGGGATATCATCATCACCGAGGCAAACGGATTTGATGTTGTCCAGTTGAGAAACGCGGCAGCAATGGTTGAGCCGGGAAAGCCGGCTTTGCCGGTAGCGGTCTTTAATGCAGCGGTACCGGCAAATGCAACTGTGAGCAAAATTGAGGTTGTCCCCTTAAAGACCGAGGAAATTCAAGGGTTCTATCGGGTTCATCCGGCACAGGAGCCGGTGGTGCTTTCGGCAAAGGTGCAGCCTAATTTTATTGAGCCTGACCCGCAGGTTTATTCAAAAAACGAGCCTTTTCCGGGCAGGGTTTATGAATGGAACAATTATACCGGGACGATGTCTGGCTGGCGGGTTTGCGGGTTTGCGGTTTATCCCTTGAGTTATGAGCCGGTTTTAGGCAGGCTGACCCTTTATAAGAAGGTTGAGGTGCGGATAAGTTATGATGAGGGCGGTGTTAAGCCGCCGGTTCTGAGCGAGAGGCAGTGGGAGGCTTTTGCGCCGGCAGTGGCAGATGTTGTTATCAACCCTGAGGATGTTACGAGGTTCGCACCGGCAAGGAGATTAAGGGACGGGATGGACTGCGATTATGCGATTATTACGAGTGCGACACTGGCGAGCGGTTTTCAGACCCTAACGGACTGGCGAACAAAAAAGGGTTTTTACACGAGAATTTTCAGGACCGACTCCATCAATGGCGCCTATCCGGGCAGGGACCTGCAGGAGAAAATAAGAAACTTCATCATTGATTATTTCAACAATCACGGGTTAATCTATGTCCTTTTAGCCGGTGACAACTCAATTGTGCCGGCAAGAAGGGCAAGGTCCGTTGTCGGTAACGAGACGGGCAATATTCCTTCAGATTTGTATTATGGCGATTTGCAGTGGTCCTGGGATGGAAATAACAATAGCATCTTTGGTGAGATGGGTGTTGATACGGTTGATTTGTTCTATGACCTTTTTATTGGCAGGGCTTCGGTTGATAACGGCACCCAGGTGAGCACATTCATCAACAAGACGCTTTACTACGAAAAGACGCCAACAACCGACTATCTGCAAAAGATGCTTTTGCCCTATGTCCAGCTCTGGACCGGTTACTCGGGCAGAATTGTCTCTGATACCATTGCCAATAAAACCCCGGCGGGCTGGCTTGACGCCTATATCGCCAATCCCACCAGCCGCGCGCCGATGCGGGATTCAATCAACGCCGGTTATCATCTCTGTCATGTTGCCGCGCATGGTGATGACTATGGCTTTTACACCCAGTCAGGCACTCCGATTTACATCACGAGCGATGCCAGTGCCCAGACCAACTCAACAAGACCGGTGATATTGAACTCAATCGCCTGTATTTCAGGCAATTTTGAGACTGAAGACTGTCTTGCCGAGGCTTTGATGAACAATGCGAATGGCGGTGCGGTGGCAACGATTATGAACTCCCGTTATGGCTGGGGCACACCCCCGACAATGGGCCCGAGTGAGAAACTGGACTGTATGTTCTATGACTACTACTTCATCGGTGACACAATGGAGATTGGCAGGAATCACTGTGCGAGCAAAAATGTTTACGGCTATATTGCGCAGAATCAGGCAGTCTGGCGCTGGTGTTATTATGAACTGAACCTGTTTGGGGACCCGGCTCTATCCGTTTGGCACCGCGCGCCGGATTCAATAGTAGTTCAAAGTCAGGATACGATTACCACGGGTGCGCAGACATTTTATGTCTTCGTGACCAGTGCGGGTGTGCCGTTTGCCGGTGCGCGGGTCTGCTGCTACAAAGAGGGTGAGTTCCACGAGGTTGGCTATACCAATTTTGGCGGGACAGCAAGTATCGCCATCAACCCCTTGACAACAGGCACAATGACCCTGACTGTTACAGGAAAACATTTTCTACCGGCTGAAAAAACGATAGCGGTCATTCAGGGAACCCCCCGCCCCTATCTTACTGTTGTCAACTCATTTGTTGATGACAGCACCAATCATCAGCTTGACCCGGGTGAGACCGTTGACCTTTACCTTACCCTCAGGAATATCGGCAGTGCCGGTGCGACCAATGTTGCCGGTTTGTTGCGCACCAACTCGGCTTACATCACTTTCATTGATTCAACATCTGAATATGGCAGCATCACCCTTAACGATACAGCACGAGGCAGATTCCGGTTGAGCGCAGACGACTCAACCCCGCCGGGTGAGCGGATTTCCTTCAGTCTGCACATCACCAGTGATGAGGGTTCCTGGAACCCATTCTTTACCCTTACCATTGGAACACCGCTCGGCATTTCCAACAGCGCTCCTTTATTCCCGGCCGACCTTCCCGGCATCAGGGTCCTGCCCAACCCGTTTTCCAGTCAAGTGGTGATCAGTTATCACCTCACTCAGGCGGGCAGGGTAAAGGCTAGTGTGTTTGATATTACCGGCAGACAGGTCGCCGGTCTGCTTGACCGCGAACTTGAGCCGGGCAGGGTTGACCTGCACTGGGATGCGGGCAAACTTGCCAGTGGTGTTTACCTGCTGCGGCTTAATACCCCGGCTGGGGCTGAGACTCAGAAACTGGTCATTAAACGCTGAACGCAGGATGACAGACAAAGGGCGTGCATCCGCACGCCCTTTTATTTAAAAACTGCTGAAAAGTTAAGTTAAATATCTGACAACCCCGCTCATTCGCTTCGAGCAGAGTGGAAGGGGCTATCGCTAAAAGGGATGGCGCAGAAGACTCTATCTGAAGAACAGAACTTCAATCTTTCTTTTCCAACCCTGCCCGAACCAGAACTCCAACCGGATTAAGAAAATGGCGGGTAAATGGGTGATGGAAACTCAAAGGAAAGGGTAAGACAAAATCAGGGTTCTAATCCGGAATTGCCTCTCAGGTGATGACCGGGGTGATTCAGGCTGTTATCCCTGTAATTACCCCACAGGTGATATGGAGGGTAAACCCTGGGGTCAGGAAGGGGGTAAAACCGGTGGTGATGCTCGGATTTACTCTGAAGGTAATAGAAGGGGTAACTCTGAGGATTAACCCGTTAGTGATTCCGGGGGTAAACCCGATAATCACCTTGGGAGTAACCAGGGGGGTAAAATAGAGAGTAACCTGGGGGATAGTATGGGGGATGGGGTCTGAAATTGCCAAAATTTCATATAATCCATTGAATCTCAATAAAATAGAGCAATTTTGCCCCGCTTAAATTTGTTAACCTATAGGTTAAATTTTAATCTAGCAGCCCTCTGTCAGGCACTTTTGCTCTAACAGGTGGTAAGGCACGACCTTCAGACAGGTAGAGGTAAAAAATCTTTCAAGTCATTGCGAGGGCGAAGCCCGTGGCAATCTATATGCAAGAGGTAGAGGTAGAGGCAAAGGTAAAGGTAACGGAAGGGAAGAAGGGATTAAGGGAGAAGGGATGGAGAGTTCATCACTTCATCACTCCATCAGTTCATATCTTCTAATTATTGGAAATTGTTTGGGATTTAGATATTGGGATTTTTAATCGGATAAGCAAGGCTAAAGCCTTGCCCTACATCCCACCATTGTAGGGCAAACCTTTAGGTTTGCTTTTCGGATTGTCATTGCGAGCGTTCTGCGCAGGCAGGAGCATAGCAATCTGATGCGTAGAGATTGCTTCACTTCGTTCGCAATGACGGAGGGAAGGGCTCGCAATGACACCCCTATTCCCTCATTGCGAGGGCCCCCACGCCTGGGTCATTGCGAGGGCGCTCTGCCCTGGGCAGGTGGCGAAAGCCACAAGCCCGAAGCAATCTAACACAAAGGATTCCTTCGCTTACAGGCGCAATAACGGGAAAATAAGAACTGACAATTAAATGCCAAAATCTCGCACAGGTTTTGACCCGTAAATTGCATAACAGATTGAGCAGGTATATAATTCAATGTATGATAGTGATAATAAGATGGAGGCAGGTATGAAGAGAAAGGTAATCGGGCTGATGGCAGCGGTGAGTTTGACCGTTGCGATAGGATACCCTGCAAATCCGCCCGCGGTGCAGTGGATAAGGCCTTTTCAGCCAGAACCATGGGACACAATTGCTAATCGCGTCCAGCAGACGCGAGACAATGGTTTCATACTGGCTGGCTTCGTGCGACAGAGCGATACGAATCCGGACATGTTCCTCTGGAAGACCGATTCCCTGGGCAATACCCAGTGGTGTAGGGCGTACGGCGGCCCGAAGGATGACGGGGCGAGATCAGTCAGGCAGACAAGCGATGGCGGGTACATCGTTGCGGGGTCCGGCTACGTCAACGATAGCTTGAGGGCGATTCTAGTAAAGACCGATTCCCTCGGAAATCAGCAATGGAGATACGCGGGTCCGGAATTCTCGCTTGCGGATGATGTTGTGCAAACGCGGGATGGCGGCTACGCGTTTTCCGGGCACTGGTCAAAGCCTTACAGCCTCCATCTGACGAAGCTGAATGCCCAAGGCAACTGCGAGTGGAGCAGGCAGTTGCCGGCGACCTACTCCGAGAATTGGACAGGGTGTAGGCAGGCGGTTCAGCAGACACAGGATGGCGGTTTCATTGTCACGGCAGAAGCGCTGCTCAAGACCGACTCGTTAGGCAACCTCCAATGGAAGAAAACTTATCCGTACGTAGAGGTCATCAACTCGGTTCAGCAGACCCCAGACCGCGGTTTCATTGCCACCGGCTTCGGTCCTTCTCCGGTGAACCCCTGGCACACCTGCAACGTTGTGCTCCTCAAAACCGACTCCCTGGGCAACAAGGTGTGGATGAGACGGTTTAGAGGTGCCTTCCAGTCAGCCGGGTTCTGCGTGCGGCAGTGCCCGGATGGCGGTTACTTCATCTGTGCCGCCGGCTCATCGTATGGTCCCTGGCTCATACGAACCGACTCGCAAGGAAATCTGCTTTGGACAATGGAGCTCCCCGTTCGCGGCCGTGCTGACGAGGGCGCGCCGACTGCGGACGGCGGGTACATAGTGAACGCCGGTGCCCTGATAAAACTGGCGCCCGACAACTGGTGAGAGAGGAGGCAAGATGACCTGCTTGAAGATACGAACAGCACTCCTGGTCGCAGTGATGGGCTTGAGTGCGCTTGCCGTGAATCTCAACCGAGCACTCCTTGGTCCAGCGGGCAAGAAGTATTCGCAGGCCGAAAACAACTATTTCTGGCGCTACAACAAAGCAAATGAGTGCGGCCATAACGTCATGAGAATACTGCAACACATCGCTGGTGCGCCGCTCGTGCATCAGAACAAGTTGTTGTCGTGGACCCAATGCCGCTACTCGGACGGATATCCGCCGCTGGAGGCAATTCTTAACCAGTGGAAACAGCTTGGGATTGAACGCATCTCAATCAACCCCGACTTCCCGCCAGAGTGGTCTGAAATAGAGGCTTGGGGACCGTGGTTCTTCATTTGGCGACTAGAGCAAGGGGGTCACACCGGGGTATTCATACCAGAACGGCCCGGCTGGTACGGAGCGCGCAACGAGAATGACATGCCAGTGCCGAACGGTCTCTTCAACTTCCTCGAGAGGATGAGGCAAATACAAAGGTCAAACAACGCCATCGTGGAGTGCTACCTGTACCGCTTCCCGAACAACAAGCTTAACAACTGTCACTCAGCGAAGTTCGCCTGGGGCTGGGACAGCACGATGAAGTACGGCACGGTCCGGCATATGTGGATATGCTGCTGGAAAGAGAAGTTGCCGGGCGAAGCACCTTGGAGGTCGCGCACAACGCCCTATGCCTGTCTCAACTGGGATGAAACCAGGGGCACAACCTGGGATACTCTGATTAGCCCGCGTGCGAATATGGCGGGCTGCACATCGGTGGTTTTCATCCAGTCCTGCACAACAAACCTTAGCATGGCAGAAATAAGATTATAGAAATCAGGGGTTCAACTGATGACGGCAGGACCTGGCCATATCACATTGAAACTGCTTGACAGGTTGGGGGGGTATATAATTAAGTGT
>CAZNRV010000165.1:0-2925 GCA_964575495.1 uncultured bacterium | reverse complement strand
ATTAAAAGCGGCAAAGTTCGGCGGAGAATCTATTGTAATTTTGACGGAGTATACAGCCCGAGGTTTTCTGCTGATGGCAGGAGACTGGCTTTTATCGGCTTAAAAAACGGTTTTAGTGATATTTATGTTGTTGATGTCGTTGACGGCGGGGAGCCGAGGCGTCTGACTTATGATATGTATGAGGAACGGGACCCGGAGTTTTCTCCAAGTGGAGATTCAATAGTGTTTATATCAGACCGGCCTGAACCGGGTGAGGAATGGCTGCCCGGTAGATATGCGGTCTGGCTCAGGGATGAAAGGGGCGAACTGGTGCGATTAAGCGAGCAGGCCGGGTTTTTTGGTTTTCCGGTATGGACACACACCGGTGATTTTATCCTCTGGGTTGGCGCTGATTCATGCTCGCAGAACATCGCAGTTTATTCACTGAAAGAGCAGCGAGTCGTGCGGCGCACCGATTTCCTGGGTGAGGTCTCTCATCTCAGTCTGTCAAAGGATGCGAAAAAACTTGCCTTTGCCTATTTCTCCAATGTCGGCTGGGATGTGTGCGTAATTTTCAATCCGCTGGAAAAAATTCCCCTGGACACGCTGGAAAGAGAGAAGATGATGGATACAGTTAAATTTGAGCAGAGCGGACTGGATTTTGCCCTAATCAAGCCGGTCGGGTTTAATCTCTCCTTAGACTATGTGGCGGGTGCGGCTAGTTATACCGCCGGTGCCCAAGGGTTCAGCGGAACGGTAGACATTGCGTTTAGTGATATTATGGGCAATCATCGTTTTGAACTTTATACTGACCTTTATGGTGATATACTCAATTCTAATGCGGTCTTTTATTACTGGCTTCTGCCTTACCGGATTGATTATGGGTTCGCCATTTTCCAACTGTTTGATATTCCGCTTTACAGTCCGGGAGTTATCCTTGCTCAGCGTGTTCAGCGCGGGCTTCAGACCGTTGTTAGTTACCCGTTTGACCGATTTAGCCGGGTTGAAGCCGGTTTGACCGGTGTTTACAGTGATATCGGTATCTGGGTTTGGGAAGGTGGCTGGTATTCTGCTGGCCGTTACCAGGAGCATTTATTTTATGGTAACTCTGCCTTTGTGTTTGACAACACCTTTTGGCCCGACATGCTTGGACCGGTGCGGGGAACAAGACTGCGGTTCGAGGCTGGCTCTTCCTTTTTATCCAGCCGGCAGTTCGAGATAATATCTGCTGATGTCCGTAACTATCAGCGTCTGGGCAGAAGGTTTGTTTTTGCCACCAGGATGATTGGGGCAATAAATTTCGGTGATGTTTTTGGGTATTACATTGGCGGTGAGGATGTCCGGGGATATAATTGGGGTGAGTTCTATGAAGATGGAGGTCCTGGTATTGCCCTGTTTAATTTTGAGTTGCGTTATCCCTTTATTGACCGGTTGAAGATTGCCTTTCCGCTGCCGATTGATATAAAGGGAATCAGAGGGGTGCTCTTCCTTGATGGTGGTATGGTTTTTCGCGACAGTATGCGCATCTGGGACGGGCAGAGGTTTGATGATTTGAAACTTGGTGTTGGTGCCGGATTACGGATTCCGGTAACCTTCTTTAACATCAAACTTGACTTTGCCAAACCCTTATCAGAAACCCAAGACCGCTCCTGGAAATTCATCCTTGAACTGGGCTATGACTTCTGATAGAAAACAGCCAAACGCGTCCTTAGATATTTAGTTCTTAGTTTTTGGTTCTATGAACTATAAACCATGAACCACTTGCGGTTTGCGCTTACATTATTAACTTTATTTCCAATCGGCTGTGTCAAATTAAACTATTCCCGGGTCCCGCCTGCGCATGCACAGTCAAAAATCGACCCGCAGAAACTATTGGCGCGTCTGACTGAACTCAACTCATTCAACTTTCACCTCCGCTATCGGACCGACTATCCTGAAATTTTCAGTGCGCAGTTTTCCGGCGTCTACAATCGACCTGACCTTGAAGCCTGGGACGGGTTCATTCAGAAAAACAAAAAGACAAAAATAAGACTCAGGGCTAGCGGTGAAATCCAGTTTTACCAGAGCGATTCCGGCTGGCAAACGCAGCCAAGGGGTCTTGAAACGAGGCTTTTGAAACAACTGGAACAGGTATTAGCCGAATCCAAACCTGAACTCCTAAAAGAGTCACGGGCTCGGGTTTTTTATCGGTTTCAACCCGGCATGACTCTTATCGACCCTTTAAGGGTTAAAAAATTGACCGGCATCATTGAGATTGAAACCGGCTCTTTTCTGCCGGTTCGACTCTTCTGTGCCGATGACAAAGGCACCGCTCAATGGGAACTCAGGCTTGCTCATTTCAACCGCGCTGCCAAAATTGAACTGCCTTTTGTTTCTGTGATGAAGTTGAGCCTAGTTCCGCAGGCTTCTTCCTTATCAAAAAGGGAAAAGGCAAAACTAATGCAGATACTGCAACAGCGGTTCAAACAACTTGGGGTTGAGCAGCGCCTAAAATGGAACAAGAACACACTCAACCTTGAAATTGACCGGGCAACGAGCATGCAGGCATTAAGGCTCTTGACATCAAAAGGCAAGATTGAAATCTATTCTGCTTCTTGGGTAAAAGAAGGTAAAGACAAAAGAGAAGAACAAGATTCCTCAAGCTCTCCAATCCTTTCGGTTGCGGGCGATGCGTCCAAAATGATTTACCTTGACACTCTTCTTGCTGACAACAGCGCGATAACGGCACTCGTAGATTGCGCCATCCCTGTTCAGCCCAAACTGCTCATTAAATTAAATATCCACCCGCTCGTTAGAGATGAAAAAACGCTCCTTGCTCTTATTGTTAACCGCACTGTTCTGGATGTTACTCAGGAAATTTCTGAGACCGGCCTCATTTTTTCAGCTCTCGGCAACGAAGAGACTGTGCGCGTAATTGCGGCAATTGCCAACAGCTCGCCTTTACCC
>CAZNRV010000164.1:0-2183 GCA_964575495.1 uncultured bacterium | reverse complement strand
GTAGAAGGAGCGATTGGGGTTGGTAAGACCGCGCTGGCAGAACTCCTTGCCCGGCGGCTGCAGGCGCGACTCGTCTGTGAAAATATTGAGGAAAATCCTTTTTTGGAAAAATTCTATCGGGATACGAGGGTCTTTGCCTTTCAGACCCAAATTTTCTTCTTGCTGACGCGCCATCGCCAGTTGCAGGGAATATTACAGACCGAGATGGTTTTGGCTGAGGGTGCGCTGGTCCCGCAACAGGCGGTCGTTTGCGATTATATGTTTGAGAAAGACAAAATTTACGCCACCCTGAATCTCACCGAGGCTGAGCTGGCGCTTTACTACCGTATTTATGAACTGATTAAAAAGGACATACCTAAACCAGACCTGATTATTTATCTACAGGCGCAACCTGATGTGCTACTTGCCCGGATTCGGCAGCGCGGCAGGCAGTTTGAACTTAATGTGGATTTGGAATATCTCGATGCGCTCACCAATCTTTACAACTCCTTCTTCCTTCATTATGAAGATGCCCCAGTGCTTATCGTCAACGCCGATCGGCTTGATTTCATCAATAATCAGGAAGAATTTGAAGAGCTGTTCAAGGCAATTTTGGAACATCGGTCAGGCAGGAAATTCTATTCACCGCAAAGAAGGAAAAGGTAAATGAGTCAATCCGCTCCACAAGAAAAGGTGACAACAACAAGATTGGTCAAGATGAAGGCTAGGGGTGAGAAGATTGTTTGTCTTACCGCTTACGACTTCCCGATGGCAAAAATTCTTGATCAGGCAGGTATCGATTTGATATTGGTTGGTGATTCGGCAGCAAATGTTGTGTATGGGATGGCGACAACACTAACAATCGGAATGGAGGAGATGGTCTATCATACGAGGGCGGTGGCAGCGGGGGTGAAGCGGGCGCTGATTGTCAGCGATATGCCTTTTCTTTCATATCAGGTTTCGCTGGAGCGGGCGGTTGAGAATGCCGGCAGATTTCTGCAGGCAGGAGCTAGTGCGGTTAAGGTTGAAGGCGCTGGTCCGGTTTTGGAAACGGTGCGAAGGCTGGTGGAGTACGGGATTCCGGTAATGGGACATCTTGGTCTGACACCGCAGGCGGTGCATAAATTAGGAGGCTACCGGCTGCAGGCGCGCAAGCCCGAGGAGCAGGAAAGGCTTTTAAGCGATTCTATAGAACTGGAGAAGGCAGGTTGTTTTGCCTTGGTATTGGAGAAGGTGCCGGCAGAGGTGGCAAAAATGGTGACAATGCGTCTGCAGATTCCGACAATCGGCATCGGCGCCGGTCCGCACTGTGATGGTCAGGTGCTGGTTTTGCAGGACATGCTTGGATTTTTTGAAGAATCGCAGTTTAAGTTTGTCAAGCGGTATGCTGAGATTGGACAGATGGTTCGTCAGGCGGTTATGGGCTATGTTGCCGATGTCCGCGCAGGTAGGTTTCCTGACGAGGAGCACAGTTTTTAGGCGATGCCGGTGGTAAAAACAATTAGGGCGATGCAACGGCTTGCAATGGTGCTGCGCACTCAAGGAAGGTTGGGCTTTGTGCCGACGATGGGGGCGCTGCACGATGGGCATTTGGAACTGGTGCGGATTGCCCGGCAGTTGTGTGACCAGGTAGTTGTTTCTATATTTGTCAATCCAATCCAGTTTGGACCGAAGGAGGATTACCGCATTTACCCTCGTAATCTGCATCGGGATTTGAAGTTGTTAAGGCAGGTGGGTGCAGATGTGGTTTTTTGTCCGGACCTGAAGGAGATGTATCCAAAGGGATATTCCACATATGTGGAGGTTGAGGAGCTGACAAAGTATCTCTGCGGACGGTCAAGGCCGCGGCATTTCCGCGGGGTGGCGACGGTGGTGACAAAGCTTTTTAATATTGTCAGACCGCATTTGGCGGTGTTCGGTCAGAAGGATGCCCAGCAGGCTTTTGTCATCAAGCAGATGGTCAGGGATTTGAATTTTGATATTGAGATTGTTGTGGTGCCGACCGTGCGCGAGCCGGACGGTCTGGCAATGAGTTCGCGCAATATCTATCTGAGTCCAAAAGAGCGGCAGCAGGCACCGATGCTTTATCGCGCGCTGAAACTGGCAGAGCGGCTGATTGGTGATGGGGAGCGGGACGCAAATAGAGTGAAGCAGGCAATGGCGCGGTTAATCAAGGCTGAGTCTGAGGGCAGGGTTGATTATAT
>CAZNRV010000163.1:0-4779 GCA_964575495.1 uncultured bacterium | reverse complement strand
AAGAATGCAACCACGACCGAATCCCGGTCTGTGGCAATTGACGGGTTTCTGCCCCAGCCCGGGCTGAACATATCCTCCCAGGTCAAGCCGTTGTCCGTTGACCGGTCAACCGCCACAAAATCCTCAACCGGATAGGCACGGACGAGATAACTACCCGGAACCTGCATTTGCTGAAGAACACGGGCGGTCCCGGGTGATATGCCGTCAACCTTAACCGGTGGCCAAGCGACTGGTGAAGCCACTGCCCGAATCTCCCGAAAGTAGATAGACTGTAAATTCGTAGAGGTAGTGTCCAAAGGTCTACGCGAGTAAACTGTATAGGCGTGATGCCACTCAGCTGTGAGCGTAGAATTCTCAAACCCGAGACCGGAAAAGGGTATCGGCGTCTGCCAGTTTTGACCCTGGTTTGTGGAGTATGAGAAATAGGCCTGCCGCCACTCCACCCCCCCATACATCCATTTTCTTACAAATACCATATACACCGTATCGCCTCTACTCCAGAGATTGGGAAAGAGCAGGTCGCCCGATAGGACATTAATAGCAAATGCCGGGGCATTCCGGAGTATATGTGCACTGCCTGTCCACTTCACAACCGCCACATATACTCTGGTATAACCGCCTTGTGGTCCCTGATACGCTACTGCGAAAGTTGAGTCGTTACTAACACACTGGATTGATGGTCTCTCACCCCACTCAGGGTAAGTATCACCGGTTGTCAGACACTTATAGTAAACGCCAGCGGCATGTTGAGTTCGGCCGAACCATATCTGCCACCGCCCCTCCGGTGTCAACTTCTGCAGTGCAAAATAGAAGAACTTGCGCTCAATATCGTCTGGGCTTCTATTAAAAGTTACACTCAGAAAGTCGGAGGAATCATGCTCACCCCCCAAACGCTCTTCCGGACTGACATCAAACTCAGGAAAAATCTTAACACGATTATGCATCGGTGCATCAATCCAAGTATGATCAGTTGAGTCAGTCGGTAGTTGGGTCTGAGTGTATAAGACATGGGCAGCGACACGCCAGGGGTCGTTATCATCACGCCTTTGCACCGTAACGGTTGGATGCTTTGAGAAAATTGTATGTCCCACGGTATGAGTTAATGGCTTCAAACTATCCCATGTCCCGTTGGTATCGGTGCGGTAAGTGAAGACGATTTGACGCGGCGGATACTCACGACCACCATTCAGCCACTTGTCATAAAAGGCAACCGCTATTGTGTCTCCAAGAGCCGCTATTGATGCGTCCCAAGCACTATCCTGAGAGCCGTTAGTTCTTAACTTACCTGAAAGACAAAACCGCGAACTAAAACTTCTACCTCCATCCGAACTGTAACACCAGAACACCCTTGGTATGGCTGTGGAATGATACTGGTCACTCGTGAATACAATATGAATCCATCCACTTGCATCATAGGCTTTTGCTATAGCCCAGCCATTATTGGGAACTAAAGCATTTGTGCGCGAATAAGACCTCCCGACTTCGTAAGAAGGCAGAACCCGCCAGACCCACTGGGTCTGGCTATACGCTATTGTAACCACAAGACAAACCAGTCCGATGGCTATCCACCTTTTTCTGTTTTTCATTTTACCTCCTTATGTTTTTGTTTTCTGCCTTTACGCTCCTTTTTTTCTTTTCTTATTTCCTAAATAACATACCACCTCCTTTCTTTGATGCTTCTTTGTCTTTTGTTGACAGACTCCTGAGTTCAATTAAAATTTGCTGTGCTGAATTTAACCCTGCTTATTCTGCTCCCTGTCTTATTTCCTCCACCATCCGCCTCTTTTCCTTTAGATACATATGAGTTTCGCCTGCTCGCAAGATTGCCATATTTCTTCCGGGGAAATGCCATCTGCGGTGATGCAGACCACGACGGACTTCCGGAAATGTATTTATACGGGCGAGAGTCTCCATATAAATATATCCTTGAGTTTCACCCGGATATGACCTATGATACCATCCGGTTTCCCCGAGAGGATGGCGGCTTTCTTTTACTCGGTGACCTTGACGGGGACGACAAAACGAATTTAATATTATGGCGAGAGGATGGTGATGTTTTAACCCTTTTTATCTACGAAAGTGCCACCTCCCATACTCTGCCCCTCCATTGCATCTCAAGTATTTCTCAGCGCGGCGGTCATCCTCGTCCCCAAACAGCCGACCTTGACCTGGACGGAAGATGGGAATTCTATACAGCGGCGTGGTATATTCCTGAGTCCACCGGTCTTTGGTTTTATGAAAATGTGGCAGATGACATTTATCATCTCAAAACAATCGTGCCTGGAGTTTGTGGCCCAGTTTGCGTTACAGCCGATGTCGACCGGGATAGCTGGTACGAACTGTTTAACGCAGATGTTCCTTATCATTTCGAAATGTATGAAGCGGTTGGTGATGACTCGCTTGCTCGCAAGGCAGCCTGCACAATACCGCTCACCGATTTTTGGAGATTGTGCGCAACCGGTGGTCCTGATATTGACGGAGATGGAAAGCCAGAGTTAATTGTGTATGCAGTAGATTATTACGATATTGGAGTGCTGGCGGTCTATGAATCCCCGAGTAATGACTCCTTTGAACTGGTATGGCGTCAATATTTACCCGGGTACTCGTTGGAGACCCCGAGCATTTCAGTTGGGGATGTTACTGGTGATGGGATTCCGGAAATTGCTGTAGCAAATGCGGGCAATGTCCGTCTTTTCCGCTGCACCGGCAACGACCGGTATGAACAGTTCTGGCAACAATATATCGGCTGGCCTGATGTTACGCTTTATGACCTTAACAATGACGGGAAAGCAGAGGTTATTTGCCACGATTATCGAGACGACAATTACACAACAATCTATGGGTATTTTCCGATTGGTCTTGCTGAACAGCAACACCGGGCACTGGAGCAGGTCAAAATCAGTCCATCCATTGTGGCAAAGGGCAACCCGGTTCTCTTTGACCAACTGCCCGCACGGGCAAGGGTGGAAATCCTTGATATAACCGGCAGAGTTGTGGCAGAACCAGACGGGTTATGGCAGACCCGGGCGATTAGCCCCGGCGCCTATTTTGTCAGGTTAAAACTCGGCAGTCAGACGCTTACCCGTAAACTCCTCATTGTAGAATAAAACTCCAGATTTTCAAAGAGCAAAAAGGGCATAACGCCCAGATGCCAGTTTCCAATCCGGATAAATTGTCTAAACCGGGAGTTTCTGTCTGTCTGTCTGTCTGTCTGTCTAAGCAAAGATTGTGCCACAGGTAATTGGAGATTAACGGCTAAAAGAGCCTTTTGGGTCATACTTCGCCTGTCATATAATCATACCATAAATCCCGCCTCCTGTCAAGCAGAAAATTTGCTTTCCCTGCCTCATTACTCATTAAGGGACTCCAGCACCTCGCTTCGCTACGCTGCGAATCACGGAAAGAGGTTG
Organism: uncultured bacterium; assembly: GCA_964575495.1. Taxonomy (GTDB): domain Bacteria; phylum Hydrothermota; class Tepidihabitantia; order Tepidihabitantales; family Tepidihabitantaceae; genus JAOABP01. Next base: position 1,369 of record CAZNRV010000163.1, on the reverse strand, counting down.
TTGAAAGACCGGGGTTGATAGAAGAGAGGGATTGGGTTATAATAATCTGAAGGCGGGTCGGACGGTCGCGGTCCCGAAAGGGGCTGAGGAAAGTCCGGGCACCAAAGGGCAAGGCACTCGTTAAGAGCGAGGCTTCAGATGGGTGACCATCTGGAGACGGAAAGTGTCACAGAAACGATACCGCCCTGATTTTCAGGGTAAGGGTGAAATGGTGCGGTAAGAGCGCACCAGCGGTTGTGGTGACACAATCGCTGGACAAACCCTGTCTGGTGCAAGACCAATATGGGAAGAGGACTTGCCCGGTCCGTTATCATTCCCGGGTAGGTCGCTTGAGGCGCCTGGTAACAGGCGTCCCAGAGAAATGACCGTCGCCCCGAAAGGGGCACAGAACCCGGCTTATAGACCCGCCTTCAATTATTATTAAGGACTGGGAATTTGACTTTTACAAAAATTTGCTTAACATTAAACTTCACATTTGAATAGGATGAAATCAAGTGATTAACCTTGAACGGTTTTTCCTGCCCAACCTGGCCGTAGACATCTCCGAGCCGGTGACTCAGGAAGAACTGTTTCGCCTGGTCGCCGAAAGGCTTTCCCAGGAAGGTCTGGTTGCGGACAGCGCCGCCCTGATAAAGGAGTTCCAGCAAAGGGAGGCACAGGGTTCAACCGGTGTTGGTCATTCCATTGCTCTGCCCCATGTTGTCAGCGAGAATGTCCGCGAGCCGGTTGTCATCACTGTCCGGCTGAAAGAGCCGATTAACTGGAACTCAATTGACAATGAGCCGGTCCGGCTATTGGTATTCCTCATCGCACCGGCAAAGGACCGAAACCTTTATCTTGCCCTGCTCGCCGAGGTTGCCCGCGCATTGACAAATTTGAGCCTGCGCAAGGCAGCATTGAAGGCACCAGATGCAAAAACCGCCGCCAGCATCATCTGCCATCCCCCCCATCAGGGTTTTATAAAACGCAACCGCCGCCTATTGCTGTTTTTCGGCGTCGTTGCGCTTATCTTTGGTGCTGCCCGGCTCGCCTTTCCGCTTATTCGCCTGCCCGAATCCGGCATCTATCAGGAACTCAATTACCTGCGCTTCAACGAATCGTTATGGCTTTTTCGCCAGGAACTGACCGTTACTCTGTTTCTGGCAATGGTGGTTGGCACCCTGCTTTTCTGGCGTTTCCGGGTGGCAATTTCCGCTGCTGCCCTGGGAATCCTGCTGCTCGCCGGCGTGATGGATTTGGAACATACCGTCAAATTTATGTCGATTCCGACCATCCTCTTCATAATGGCGATGATGGTGATTGTCCGCTGGCTCCAGAACATCGGTGTCTTCCGGTTTGTAGTTGTTAAGGCGGTGGAAAAGGTCAAGGG
>CAZNRV010000162.1:0-2202 GCA_964575495.1 uncultured bacterium | reverse complement strand
TTAACCTCAACCCTGTCATTTTTTCGGGGAGAGTCAGGTCTAAGTGTATATAAAAATACACTAAATGCAATCTGGAAATAATGCCCTATTATATTGAAATTCAATGAATTATATGAAATTTTGGAAATTTCAGACCCTAATCCCCCATACCATTTCCTTTATTACTTTTCGCATTGCCATTCAAGTTGGCTGAAAGATAGTCTTAAAAGTTACCGAAAAGGTGATGATGATTGGGTGTTTTCAGGTTATTATTTGTGTTGCAAAAGAGGTTGGATTTAAGGTTGAATAAAGGTTCAGACATCAGGTTATGTTAAGGTTTGTTAGGAATATTATCTTTCAGGTTGGAGTTAAGGCTGGTTTTTATCCGGAAATCAAAGTTCTTTCGAAAATAACTGTTTATTGAGGACGAGTTATAAAGTTCAGAAATGAATTACTGTTTCCGACCGCACCAGCGTGCGACAAGTTCTAAAAGTTTTCTCCCGTTTTCCGCGCTGAATCTGAATTTGCCATCAGGCATCAGTTCGCTAACCGCATTCGGTTCGTTCTCCTTGAGCCATTTGAAGAACCCAAGACCCTGCCTAATCATTAATGCGCCTGAGCCCGCATCAGGTCTGATAATCAACCTAAAAACCCTTCTCTTTTCAAAAACAAACCAGGCATCGTATGAGACCGAACCCAGTCCCGACAGGTCATAAACTTGATTCTGCTCAATAAGCCGACAAAATACCGTTTCCTGTTCGGTTCGGAAATCAAAACTGTTGAGCCTTGACCTGACCGCCTGCGCATAGGCAAACAGGTCAATAAGTTCTTTCTTGCCCTGCGCAACCACACCCAACCCCTTAATCTCGATAACCGCATCACTGTCAAAAAGCCCAACCAGGCTTGAGCCCTTTTTCTGCCCGAACCCATTGACAAACACCTGAACCGCACTCAAACTCACCCCCCTTCCCTTTTCACCGCTGCCAGACCCGATAAAGAGCCCTGAACAGCCGCAAAGGAAAAAGATGGTAAAAACCATTCGCCGCACCATTCTTTTTTACCTTCTACAAACCGAATGTCAATATCAACATTTATCCTGTCCTAACTGGCGGCTCAATAATTGACACCTTTTTCAGAGCGGTTATCCTTTAAACTTATGATTCAGGTGTGTGTGCTTTTTGCAGCTGGCATCAACTGCGACCAGGAAACGGTCTTTGCCTTTGAACAGGCAGGTGCCAGACCCGAAAATGTTCACATCAACCTGCTCAAGAAAAAGCCAACACTGTTGCGTCAGTATCAGGTCCTTGTGATTCCGGGTGGTTTTTCCTATGGGGACTACATCGCTTCCGGCAGAGTCCTTGCGAATGAAATCAGGCACAACCTTGCCGATGAGATTAAACGCTTCCTCTCTGAGGGCAAACTAATCCTGGGCATCTGCAATGGGTTTCAGGTCTTGGTAAAGTGCGGACTCCTGCCCGCTTTTGAAAACCCATTTGAGCCCCAGACCGTAACCTTGGACACCAACGACTCCTCCCGTTATGAAGACCGCTGGGTCTATCTCAAGACCGAAAAATCACCCTGCATCTTCACCCAGAACCTGCCTGAGATTATGTATCTGCCGGTTGCGCACAGCGAGGGCAAGTTCATCCCCAATACGCCCGCGACCCTCAAGCGCTTGCAGGAAAACCATCAGATAGTCTTTCGTTATGTAACCCCTGATGGCAAAAAAGCAAAATACCCTCTTAACCCCAACGGCTCAATTGAAGGAATAGCCGGCATCTGCAACCCGAGCGGCAGGGTCTTTGGTCTGATGCCCCATCCTGAGCGCTTCACAATGATAGAGCACCACCCCCGCTGGCACCGGGAAAAATTGACAAGACCTGATGGAATTGCCATATTTGAAAATGCGGTCAAATATGCCCGAAAAACCCTGTAAAAGGAAACTGCATTCTAAAGATAACTTTGCGCGCATTACCGCCCATCCTATCCTCAATTTCACCCGTGGTACAGAGGTTACATTCTTTTTTGAAGGCAGGCCATTAAAGGGCTATCTTGGCGAGACCATTGCCGCTGCCCTTGTTGCCAATGGTATCAAGTTGTTCAGATATTCAGAAAAACACCACCGCCCCAGGGGCTTTTTCTGCGCTGTGGGCAAATGCTCATCCTGCCTGATGATTGTTGATGGCAAGCCCAATACAATGGTCTGTATGGAGCCGCTGCGTG
>CAZNRV010000161.1:0-2319 GCA_964575495.1 uncultured bacterium | reverse complement strand
CAAGTTTAACCCCGGATTTAAACAAAATACTGGCACGGGTCAGAGCCGCATTGGTCCGGACCCGCACCGAATCAAGGCTGTCCCGGAACCGAAACCGGTTGTCTGCCCGGATAAAACTGCCGGAAACAGAATAGTCAATTGAACCGGGAACCTTCAAACTCACACCCGCATACCGTTTACCAAAAGAACCAAGACCGATACTGGCTTCATAACTTAGGCGGGTTACCGGCGGCGTGATGATATTGATTACCCCGCCAATCGAACTGGCGCCATAAAGGGCAGAGGTGCCGCCGCGGACAACCTCAATCCGCTGGGCAATATCCGTGGAAATCAGGGTCAAATCCGCCTGATTGTTCAAACTAAAATTGAGCCGGACACCATCCAGCATTACCAGCGTCTGCTCGGCTGATGCCCCGCGCAGCGAAATTGTGCTCAGGTTGCCATAATCCTGAATCAATACACCCGGGGCAAGGCCAATCAGACCGCTGATGTCAACCCTGCCCTTCGGCTCAGACGGCTCATTCTCAATTACCGTTACCGGCAGACAAACCTCAGGCTTAAGCCTCAGCCTGGTTGCGGTGCTGGTAACACCGGCAACCGGAATCGCCCTGGGCAGAAGAAAAAGCGTTACCGCTTGAGCAGTCCCAACCTCGTTCCAGACCCTGGGCTCATAACCAACTCTGGACCCGGACACGGCAACCCTTGCCGGCAGTTCCGCCGCCTCCAGACGAAAAATGCCCGCGGAGTCGGTCAAAACGGTCAAGCCCAAAGGCAAAACCTCAATCTGAACATAAGGAACCGGCTCCCGGGTGGCAGCATCAATAACCCGTCCCTGAAAAATGGCTGCCTGGGTAATGAAAAACAGACAGAAAACAGGACTCATTGCGGTTCTCCTTTCTGCGCAAGTTAAACCGAACTCATTGCAGCGACCAGGTCTCCTGGCTTACGGCAAATTTCCAGCGCCTTCCCGGTTTTAACCAGTGGCATTGCTGGACCCGATGCCGCTCACAGTGGGCGAGACCGCCGCCGATTCTCACGGCGTTCCCTGTGTCCGATTACGGACAACCCTTTTCAGGTCTGCCGCTGCTATAAGATTATAAATAGCTCCTGTCCCTTGTCAAGGTTTCAACAGGGCAACCAGGTTATTGTCAGAATTTTATTCAGGATTGCAAATTATTCATTCAGAACCTGAAAATTGCTGTTATTAACGCACCGGTTTGCCCGTAATATGGGCGGGAAAAGGATAAGTTAATTTTTATAGAAGCGTTAGAAGGTTGCAGCCAAATTGAGGCGGGGTTTTGGGTTTACCCCGGGGTTACTCCCCCTGTCATTATCAGGTCCAAATAAAAGGGGCAAGTTATAATTTTTTATGCTACTGGTTTTCAGATTCGCTCTTGGGTTCGATATGAACTACAACTGAAGTTACATCCGGGTTTGAGCGCCGGATTTCCTGTTCAACCTTGGTGGCGATTTCATGACCTGCCCGCACCGATATTTCCGGGTCAACCTGAATATGGACATCCATCTCAATCAGGTTGCCCGCGCCTGATTGTCGGGCTCTGAAAGCATGAAACCCTTTCACACCGGGAATCTCAGAAATGGTTTGGTGCAGGCGGGCAATCGCTTTTGGTTCTGGCGCGCGGTCAGACAGTTTTTGCAGTGATTGGCGGATGATGCGGATGCCGATGTAGACAAGGAATGATGAAAGCAGCACCGCGGTGAGATGGTCGAGAAATCCCCAGCGTTCGCCGCCGATGAGCGCGCCGCCAATGCCTAAGGCAGCCGCAATTGAGGAAAAGGCGTCAGAGCGGTGATGCCAGGCGTTGGCAATGATTGTGGGGTTGTGAAAACGTTTGCCAACTGCGCGCGTCCACCAGTAGAGGATTTCTTTCAAAATGATGGAGGCGACCGCCATATAAAAGGGCAGCCAGTTGCGCAGGACGGTGTGACGCTGACTGATGGTAAGGATTGCCTCGCCGGCAATAAAAAGGGCGGCAACCACCAAAAGGATGCCAACAAAAAGGGCAAGGATTGTTTCATAGCGTGAATGCCCGTAATGGTGGTCGTGGTCGGGCGGCTGTTTGGCTGCAGAGATTCCCCAGAGAACCGCAATATCTGAGCCCAGGTCAGAGAGGCTGTGGAAGCCGTCGGCGATGATGGCGCTCGAGCCGCCGAGGATGCCCGTGAGAATTTTCCCTGCGGAAAGGAGGATGTTTATTACAAGCCCGGTGACCGTAACCCGGCGCTCAAGTCCAAGCTGGCACGCGGCGAGAGGTTCGCTAATCATGGGGACTTCTTGATAGATGTTAATAATTGAGT
>CAZNRV010000160.1:0-2092 GCA_964575495.1 uncultured bacterium | reverse complement strand
CAGGGCAAGTTCAGTTGTGTCCCGGCCCTGGGGACCCTGAGCCCAATCACCATAAGGCGCGGCAACAACCGCAAAATAGAAGGTAAGAACCGAATCCGGCAGCAGGTCAACCGGACCAACCGCTAACAGCGCCCGCTTGTCACCCGGCTCCGGGTCAATTGAGTCATAGGGTTCGTATTCACCAGTGAGGTAATTATACCCCTTGAGTGTGAGGAACTGGTCTGGGTCGCGCACCGGGTCAATATCAATTGTGAACCGTTTGAATGCGCTGATGTCATCTTTGGGACCACGCAGGTAGCGGAGTGCAACCGCACCTGGCGTCCCACTCTCCCACTTCTGACCGGGCAGTTCAATGTTATCATAGTCATATAAGAACCCGGTGTTTTTGACCCAGAAGGTGTCTGAGCCGACTACAAACTGTTTATTAAGAATCAGACCAGCCATATCGTCACTATAGGAGCCGATGTCCGCATCGAGCACAATTCCGAAGAACAGCGGACTCAAGGTGGAACCGCTCGAATTAGCCAGTTCATACTTCAGGATAAACAAATCCCGGGCAATGGAGTCAGAAAAGCCATAAACCGTGAGATAGATATCAACCCCTAAGGGTCTGCCCGGTTCAATGTGATTTGCCGGATTGGAGTCGCCAAAACAGGTCCAGAGATCCATTTCCGAGCGCGGGTCCTGCGGTGCCATCGGAAAACGGCTCAATGGTGGTGGCCAGTCACCCGGATACTTATAGACCCGGTCTGCAGAATCCAATGGTGTCTGGCGCCAGTATCGGCAAAGGCTGGGATGGATTTCGGTCCCGCCTGAATTCGGATTATAGCCAATGGTTACCAGCGTCTCATTACCGAGAACCGTTCCAATCCATGGTCCGGCACCAAAGATGTAGTAGTTATGGAGAGGCTGAGGCCAACTGCCGCCTGGTGTTCCTGTTCCTTGAGTAACATCAAATCCCCAGCGTCCATCATTATAGAACGGGCAGCGCCAGTTGTTCAAGTCAAACCACTTCATATCATAGATGCCCAGACAGATTGCGGGCACAAGCAGTAAAAGCAGCCTTTTCATAAAACACCTCCTATTTTTAAAAAACCGCAATCACTTATTAATAATAACCTAAGAATGATATTTGTCAATAAGATGTATGAGTCAAATTCCTGTGCGAAATTCTTATATCATTCGGTTAAAACCAACTTCTGCTTCAGACGCCTGACCGGCGTTTCAAGATGGCAGAAGTAAACACCTGCCCAGCCCTGTATAAGGGTAGGTAAGGTATCACTTGTTTGAGCACCCACCTCAACCGTAATGAGGAATAATGCCGCAAAAATTATTATTCTCTTATCCCTTCTAATTTTCTACCTTCCTTTTGAAAGGCATCTTTTACTACCCCAATGGCATTCTTGAGTCGCCAAACCTCTACCGTAGATATCCTATATGTTCCCCTTGTTGCAGAAAATATCAGGTCCTTGCCGTCAGCGCTCCATCTTGGCCAACCCACAAGACCGGAGTAATATGGCCTGGATTCATTATTTAGTGATATAATCGTATCTCTATACCGGTCATGGCATATCCATTCCCCATCCTCAAGGCGACTTAACTTTTCTTTGCGGAAAATAACGTATCTGGTTTCCACTGGATTCACTGCTGGAGAATGTCTGCTAACATAGATTGAATCACCATCAAATATGGCAAAATGTACCCCGGAATATGGAACCGCATACACCAGAATGGTGGTTGTATCGGCCCAGAAGTGCTTTTGATAAAAAAATGTGTGGTGGGCGCGGTAAATTGAGTCCCATTTTACCACCTCCCAAAACATCCCATTACAATTGGCATTGAAGGAAATGTTGTAGTTCACCCCGCCGCCGTATGGTATAGACTCCAAAACTGTGCCTGATGTATCCATCAAAATGGCATAAGTTGCTTTTCCCTTCTCAACTTTGATAAGTAACTTAGTTCCATCTCGGGAAAGGTCCAAATCCACCCCCGAAGAAAATAAAAGCCTTTCTGTTTTGTCAACAAGCGAATAAACAAACACATCACCAGGGCACATAAATCCGTCATCTTCTTCCATTGGTACGCGAATTCT
>CAZNRV010000159.1:0-3312 GCA_964575495.1 uncultured bacterium | reverse complement strand
CAGGAGACTACCCCCGGAGTAACCCCGGGCTAAGGGAGGGGGGCAGATTCTATAACTTTTTCAGTAAGTTTATGACAGAAAATGGGTTAAATATAGTGAGAAATATGGGAAAAAGGGCAAAAGGTGCTGGTTTCAACCAGGTGTTTTAAGGCGTGCTAATGCAAGTTATTGAAAATCAATAATACATTCTATCCCGCCGGTTGGATTTTTAACCTATAGGTTAAATTTTTGGCTGGTTCTCGGGAACCCTGAAACCGGAGTCACCAGAAAACCGGGCTGATGTCCGGGTCGCACGGTTATAACAATCTCAAGCGAGGGGATTAGTTAATCCGCTTAACCAGCAGGAGGTCATCTTTATGTATGGTTCTGATTCGGTCTTTATCTCAGTTTTAATATCTTAGTTGTAATTGCTTCGGGTTTCTGTTTTACGGTCAGCCGGCAGATATAAACCCCAGCCGGGCAGGGTGTTCCTGATTCATCAGTTCCATTCCAGGTGATGCCGTTGCTGACATTAGAAAACCTGCGAACCGGTCTGCCGGTGGCATCATAGACGACAACATCAGCACAGGCTCTTTGCGGGCTCCAGACCAATCTCGTTTTACCAGAAAATATCGGCGGTGAGGCAAAAAATTCGGAAGAAACGGGAAGCATTGCCATTTCATTAATTCCAACCTGAGCGACCGGAATAATGGTATCGTAAGGATAAAGGTTATGACCGGTTACCACTATGCGCAATCTGCCAGTATCCTGAGGGTTGATGTAAAACACCACTGCTCCAGAACTGTCAGTGTAATCATATTCATAAATAACCGTATCCATTGATACACAGACAAGGGCATTTACAAACGGCACTTGATTAAGCGTAACGATGATGGGAAGTTCCTGTTCACCAGGGGGAATTTCTGAAGGGTGCTGAACATCGGGAAAGCGCGGAGTGTCAGTCCAGATATCAAGGTCAGGGTCGCCTAAAAGACTAAAACCACGATACTCGGCGATGTCACGGAAACTAAGGAAGGTGGAATCTTTGGCGCGAATCATCGCTTTGCCTAATTTGTATTTATTTTCCTGAAAGACCGCCTTAAAGAATGCCCTTGCAACCGCGCTACGTTTGCGGACGGTTGTGGTGCCCGAGTAAAGTGAATGGGTGTTGCCAAAGAAGGCAACTGCGCCCTTAAAATTTGATGTTGTTCCCGCCTTCATCCAGGAATCGGCTACCATTTCTTCATAAGGCGACAATGTTAATGTTGCACAGGTGATTGAAAGGATTATCGGTAATTTATGACCGTTATCAGTTAAATAAGGGTTAACATTAAAAGGGAAATACCAATTGCCAACGCCGTTGCCGCGATAAACGACAATTGCAGTTCCCTGATTCACCGAGACAATAACACTGTCCGCTTTGTCACCACGCAACCGGGACAGTGAATCGCAAGAGACAAAATTATTGGCACCAGCAAGGCTGGCAGCAATGCGGATGTCGTTCCAGTAAATAGTGTCGTCTGAATCGTTGTTTTCGTTTATAACCGTGGTCAATCTTCTCATCCAGAGACTATCGCTTAATTCTGGGGTTTTTTCATAGGCGAGCGTCTTTAAAACCATCACACTGCATTGGCTGGCAGTTCGAGCGGAAAATCTACCAACCGGGATTTCTAACCAGGTATCGCCGTTGACATCACCATAGATATTGTCAGAATAATAAGCCCCCTGTCCCTGTATTGAGTAGCGCCGGGCAGGAAGATTTAATGGTGAGCCAACTAAAAGAATAAATTCCGGCTTTACTGGCCAGTTATTGTAAGCATCACAAATATAATTTTTAATCGAGGTTGTATCATTCCCGCCAATTTCCGAAAGGGTAACAACCTTGCATTGCATTCCGGAAAAATGCTTCCATTCAGCAAGCGGCTTGATGACCGGTGCCAGCGCATCGGTGCTGATTATCAGATATCGCGCACCTTCTATCGCATAAATAAAGGTAAATAGGGCAGAGAGCAACAGCACTAAATTTCTTTTCACAGGGGCCTCCTTTTAATTGATTTCATTAGTTGTATTATTTTACATCTTGAATATTCTATGTCAAATCTGTATTATGAAAAGATGAACATTGCAAAAAATAGAATGCGCACACTCCGAATTGGTTTTATTGGTGCGGGTAAGGTAGGAACTGCCCTGGCTTTCCATTGTGTCCGTTTAGGATATAAGATTGCTGGGATTTATGACATTAACCCTGAGCGGACACAGAAGTTAGCTAACTTGCTTAAAATTGATAGATTGAGCATATTAAAAAGCATTGAAGAAGTTGCAAAGGATAGTAATGTGCTTTTCCTGATCGTTCCGGACAAAAACATCAAACCTGTATTTATGCGAGTTAAGAACGAGATTGCACCAGGAACAATACTTGTCCATTGCGCTGGAGTCTTTGGAATTGAGGTTTTTTCAGTGAAGGGACGCCAGAAATTTGAATCGCTTGCCATGCATCCGCTGCAAACTTTTTTAAGCCCTAAGCAGGCGATCGCTGTTCTGCCTAAAAGTTATTTCGCCCTTGATGGAACCAAGAAAGGGTTACAGTTTGGAAAAAGGTTCATCCGTCAGTTAAAAGGTAAGGCAATATTGGTAACAGACAAAGACCGGCCGCTTTATCACGCAATGTGCGTTTTTGCCTCCAATTTTATTAACGGGCTGATGGAAGCGGCGGAGGAAATTGGCAAAAAACTGGGGTTTTCCAGAAGGCAGACCATAGCAATGCTTATGCCGCTGATTAAATCAACCTTAAATAATATCAGGGACAGAGGTGCGGTTGCCAGCCTGACCGGACCGGTAAAGAGGGGAGACAGAAAGACCGTTGCCCGGCATATTCAGGCGTTGAAGGCAAATATTCCCGAAATAGTGCCTGTATATCGGGCTTTGACCAGGCGGCTGGAGGTGATATTGGAACAGGAAAACAAAAGGAGTGGGAGATGAAACTACGGTGCAGGTTGCTGGCATTGATGGGCATCCTGTTTTTGCTGTTCTGCGCCAAGAAGATGCTGCCACCCAGTCCGGACCGATTTCCACCCCATCTGATTGAGGCGAATGCCAGAAGCCGGGTTCAACTGGAACTGGTTTTTGACGAGGATATTGACCCGGGCCAACTGGTGCCAGAAAGCCTGCAGATTGCCGGGCTCTCTATCCGAGGGGTTTCTATGGGCAGACAAAGGTCAAGGGTGCTGGTCTGGACTGAGCCGCAGCAAAGGCAAGGGTATTCAGTCAAAGGGGTAGTATGGGACTTAGCAGGTAATGCCGGCAGGTTTCGGGCAGGTTTTCAGGGTTCTGGTC
>CAZNRV010000158.1:0-8619 GCA_964575495.1 uncultured bacterium | reverse complement strand
GTTAAAGTCCGCTATCGCCAGGTCATACTCTTTCTTAATGTAATAAGCAATCCCGCGGTTGTAATATGCCCCGGCATAACTTGGGTTTAATTTTATAGCGTTTGTATACATCTCAATTGCTTTGTCATAATCATTCCTATCGTAAAATTTATTTCCCTCGCCTAATAACCTGCGAGCCTCTTTTTCTTTATCTGTTTCTATTCCTGAAGGTGGAGCGGTAGATTTAGCTAATACTGCTACGGATAGTTTTGCTGCCATTTCCTTTTTAAATCTTTCAAGACCCTCCGCTAATTTTTCTTTTTCCTCTTTCTCAATAGCGGCAGTTCTCTCTCTCATCTCTTTGCGGAATTTCTCCAATTCCTTAGCCATTTCATCTTTTATACCAGCAGTTTGGTCTGCAATCTTGGCACTTCTTCTGTTTAAATCATCAAAAATTTTCTCCCCTGCTTCTTTAAAATCCTTTTGCATTCTTTCTACCGCTATTTTACCATCTTCTACTATTTCTTCACGCATCGCCCGTCTATCTCTATAAACAAAAAATCCCGCAAGACCTGCTAAAACACCAATCACGGCAATAGCAATAAAAAGACCATTAAATAGAGTCTCGTATATTTTAATATGGCGCTCTAAAAGTTTTTCATAAGATAAATTATTGGGCGAGTCGCATTGACTAAACTGAGGTTTGACAGTATCACTTAAGGAAGTCAGTTTCTCAGCAGGTTGACTAACACCTATTGAAGTTAATAGCCAAGGTATAACAAGAATAATTAAAAACAACCCACATAACTTTCGGTATGTCATAATCAATAATACCATTCAGCCCTGAATCTGTCAAAAGGCGTAGAGGTGGTGTTGCGAGCGTTCTGCCGCAGGCAGGAGCGTGACAATCTGATGCTTGAGATTGCTTCGTCGCTGCGCTCCTCGCAATGACGGAATAGGGGTGTCATTCCGAGCCCGTCAGGGCGAAGGAATCTCTTGCGTGAGATTGCTTCGGGCAGAGCCCTCGCAATGACGTGGGCGAAAGACTATGAACCAAGAACAAGGCGACGGTTGTCAGGCGTGAAGACGGGGAAGGACGAGGATAAGCAGTCTTAAGATTAGATTGGCGCAGATGCCGGAAAGGACATCATCCAGCATCACACCCCAGCCACCTCTAACACGCTGAACCCGGTTGATAAAAGGCAGTTTCAGGACATCAAAACCGCGCCAGATGAGGAATCCCAGACCCAGCCCGGATAAGGAGACCGGATTATAAAGGAAAGTAATGAAGGTGCCGCAAATTTCATCAATGGTTACCTGTTTCGGGTCTTTGCCCCAGACCTTTTCCAAATCCGAAGCAATCCAGACGCCGAGAAAGAATACGCCGATGATAACGATGGCAGAAAGCAGGGGCTGGCGGGAAAGGTAATAAGCCGGGACCAGGGTAAAAAGACTGGTTACAGTTGCGGGTGCAATCGGAAAATAGCCACTGAAAAAGCCTGAGCCCAGGCAGGCTTGGAAATAGAATTTAGCCGATTTCAAAATTTAGCGCCGGCGCCTGGTGGGAAACCTGTGCTCCCATTCCACCACCAGATTGGCAACAATAAAAATTGAAGAGTAGGTGCCGATGATAATACCGACGGTCATCACAAAGGCAAAGTCCCGGATTTCGGCTGATGCGAGGATGAGGAGCGCTATGGTAACAAACAGGGTGGTCAGTGCGGTGATAATCGTTCGGTTCAGGGTCCGGTTTATTGCCAGGTTGCAGACATCGACAAAACTTTCCTTGCGAATCTTTTTCGTATCCTCACGAATCCGGTCCGAAACCACAATTGAGTCATTGACCGAATATCCAATCACGGTGAGAATTGCCGCAATCAGGGTGGTGGTAATCTCCTTGTTGAATAAGGAGCAGAAACCCAGGGTGATCAGGGTATCGTGAATCAGCGCCAGCACCGCACCGGTGCCGAACCGAAAGTCAAACCGGAAACTGACATAGATTAAAATCCCGATGATGCCCAGCACAACCGCCCACAGCACCTTTGACTGTAACTCCTTGGAGATTCTCGGTCCAACCGCCTCATCACGCAGGACCTCAAATGGAATATTCGGAAAGGAGACCGCAAACTGCTGACGCAGACGAGAGGAAAATCCGGACTCATCAGTAGTTTTTTCCCTTGGTTTGACCCGGATGAGAAAGTCGCCGGTCTCGGTCTGCTGGATTGACGCACCCGGTTCACCCATTGCGCTCAGCGCAGCACGCACCGCATCAATCTTTACCGGCTGGGCAAAACGGACCTGAACCAAACCACCACCGGTAAAATCAACCCCGTAACGGAAACCTTTGAAGATGAGCAGAAAAACACTTGTTAGGACCAGCACCGCGGATATGACAAAGAAGATTCTGCGATTGGGCACAAAGGCTATTTTGGTATCGCGTATAAGTCTCATATTTATATCCTCAGGGTTTTGACCTCAAAACGGGCAAGGAAGAAGTCAAAGATAAATCTGGTTAAAAAGACCGCGGTCAGGACATTGATGACCAGACCGACCGCCAAAGTTATCGCAAAGCCCCTGACCGGTCCTGAGCCGATGAAATAAAGGGCAATGGCGGTGATAATCGTCGTGGCATTGGCATCAATAATTGTCACCAGCGCCTTTGAATAACCGGTATCAACCGCTGCCATCGGCGTCTTGCCCGTACGCAACTCCTCCCGGATGCGCTCAAAAACTAAGACATTGGCATCAACCGCCATACCGATGGTCAGGGCAATACCCGCCAGTCCGGGCAGGGTCAGGGTTGCCCGTAATGCGGAAAGCGCTGCCAGTAATAGAAAGATATTTAAGAAAAGGGCAAGGTCGGCAAGCACACCGCCAACACCATAATAAAAAAGCATAAATAAAATCACAACCAGCGCACCAACCGCACCGGCAATAAGCCCGCGCCGGATTGCGTCCGCACCCAGGGAGGCACCGATTGAACGTTCTTCAACCACCTGGACCGGCGCCGGCAACGCACCGGAGTTTAAAACAATTGATAAATCCTTTGCCTTGTCACCCCGGCGGTCATTAAGCGTAATCTGACCCCTGCCATTGGGAATCCGCTCCTGAATACGCGGGGCAGAACGGACCACGCCATCAAGCACAATCGCCAGCCTTCTACCCACATTCCTGCCGGTTACCTGGGCAAACTTCGCCGCCCCTTCCCGGTCAAGTTCAAAATTGACCACCCAGGTGTTTGCCCGCTCCAGGTCCGCACCCTGATAAATTGCCGGCTCAGCACGCCTTAACCTGGTGCCCACCAGTTCCGGCTCGCTCTTGAGCATATAAACCCGGGCCACCTTGCCATACTGCTCTGACTCAACCGGACCAAACCTGAACTCATAACCCTGAGGCCAGAACTCTTTACCCTTTTCCAGAAGGCTGGAAAAAACCGCGGTGTCGCCAGCAGAAATCATTAAATCCAGTTCATCACCCTCGCCGCGCAGATAAGAGAGGAGCGTCCCTGGTGCTGCCTCAGCCGTGCTGTCCATTCCCTGAAGTGCCATTGCACCTGCCGAAGGCAGAACCTGGCTTGATTCTGCCTTGAGCACACCCCTCGCCTGCAACCGCTCGTCAAGCGTCTTTAAGGCATCATAAACCTTTGCCTTTTCCTCCACCAGTTGGAAGGTGAGATGTGCCGGCTGCCTGATAATATTCAGCGCCCGCTCCCGGTCAACCCCGGGCAACTGCACCAGTATCCTGCCCTTATCGGTCTTCTGAATCGTCGGCTCAAAAACCCCGAACTGGTCAATCCGGTTCCGAATAACCTCCAGTGCCAGTTCGGGCGCCCTTTTCGCCTCCTCTTCGGTTAACTGGCTCTTGTCCACATCCAGAACAATATGCATACCGCCAACTAAATCCAGACCCAAATGCAGGATACGTTTCTCATAAAGCCCGGCTTTGTGCCGGTTGAACTCAAGTATTTCACTCATCACCGCCTGGCTGTCAGCAAAGGTTGCTGCCTGTGCCAGACGCTGCTTAAGCGCCCGTTCCTGCCCGGGCAAAATGACATACAGTTGGAAACTGGGCCAGAGGATAACCCCGGCGATAACAAAAACCACTAACCAGATGGCAATCTTGATTCTTGCGCCTTTCAACTCCGCACCTCCTGGATGATTCGTTTCATCTCCTGGACCGCCTCCTTTAGCCCGACAAAGACCGCCCGGGCAACAATCGCAAACCCGATCGAAAACCCCTGGGCGAGATTGCGTTCCAAAATCGGCACAACATTCAGATAGTCCAGCCCGTGCCCGACATGGACCACCAACCCGGCTGCCTTTGCCGCGTTAGCACCTTTTTCCAGACGCTCAAGATGAAACTCCCGGCGTTTTATCTCCTTACTGTAACGGTCGGTATTCAACTCCACCACCTGTGCGCCTAACTCTCCTGCCGCTTTTATCTGCTCAGGTTCCGGCTCAATGAAGATGCAGACCCTGATTTCCGCCTTTTTCAACTCCACAACCGCCCGCTTGAGTTTTGCCCGCTCCTTGAGAACATCAATACCACTGGTGGTAGTCACTTCTGTAATGACCTCAGGCACGAGTGTAACCTGGTCTGGTCTTACCCTCTGGACAAACCTGAGCAGTGCTGGTGTTGCCGCCATCTCAACGGTCAGTTCGGTTTTGATTGTCTGCCGCAGCAGTTGGACATCCCGCTCCTTGATATGGCGCTGGTCCTGGCGCAGGTGAACCGTGATTCCATCCGCACCACCCGCTTCAACAAACGCTGCTGCCTGCACCGGGTCAGGAAAACTTTCCTGCCGTGCCTGGCGGAGTGTGGCGATATGGTCAATATTAACTGAAAGGGTTTGCATTATTGCCGATTTTAGACAAGAAACCGCCTATTGTCAATTTATCCCGATTTATTGGTCCTTGGGGTCTTTTGCCAAAAGCGGTCGCGCCTGAAGAAATACCGCCAGTAACCCACGACCAGTGCGATGTTCATCAGCAGATAATACTGCACAACGAGTAAACGCCGCAGCCAGCCTTGGGCATAAAAAACCAAAGGCATCGTGGCATAGGCAATCAGTTGCAAAAAGAACAGCACCCGGAAAAACGGATGGTGTAATTTAACTCCTGAAGCCACCAGGATACTGAGCAGAAGAAAGGGTATCAGCATCCTCAGTACCTTATGGGAAAAATAGACCCAAGCCTTTTTGCCGTACTTAGGAGACAACAAATCAAAGAAATGCAAGAGCGCCTGCAGATTACCACTGCTGATTCTGACCTTGCGCCGAAACTCAATCTCCTCACTTTCAGCCCGGGTGATGACCAGTGCTCGCGGCTCATTAACAACATCCATACCATATCGGAATGGCCTGATGCCCAAATAGAAATCGTCAAGGTTAATATCATCCGGAATTGGCACCGCAAAATCTTTCCTAAGCATATTAGCATAAGCGTTACATCCAACCATCGCCCCAATTTTGCCCTCCAGTTCCTTAACCTTGGTCTCCCATCGGTCATAAAAACTTTCAGCCGGGCTGCCATCTTCATTTATCCTTTTGTAGCGTGGATTAACTACCGCCACCTTCGGATCAAGAAACTTATCTACCATCAATTTCAATGACTGGGATGTCAACAAGGAATCAGCATCTGTGCATAATACAATATCTCCGGTGGCAAGTTTGAGCAGTCTATTTTGAACGATGGTCTTGCCACTTTGGGGGGCGTAGTGAATAAGTTTCACCCTTGGGTCATTAAACGATTTAATTATCTCATCCGTCTTATCGGTTGAATTGTCAGACCCAATAATTATTTCCAATCTATCATAAGGATAATCCATTGCCAAGAGGTTTCTCATCTTTTCTCCGATAATCGCCTCCTCATTGTGAACCGACATTACCACGCTAACCTTAAACGGCTCCTCTCTTTTTACCGGTTGAAATCGCCGCGGGAATAATCTACCCCAAACCCACAAAACAATCGGGAAAAGCACCCAGTGATAAAGGAAAAACGCCAGCGGCATCCAGAAGAGTAGAATGGTAATTAAATCAAACAATTCTTATCTGATATCAGCTAATTCCCAGCACACGACGATAAACCTCAATATGCCTCGCGGCTGATTCTGCCCAGGAAAACGCCTGCGCACGTTTCAACCCGCGCTCGCTCAATTCTGCCCACAGGGACTCATTTCCCAAGACCAACTGCAAAGCCTGTTCAATCTCTTCGGCACTGGCTTCTTTAAGAATAAATCCCGCATCTTGCGCCACTTCCGGCAGAGATGAAAAACCCGATACAATTACGGGCACACCCGAAGCCATACCTTCCAAAACCGGCATTCCAAACCCTTCATAAAAAGAGGGGAAAACCACCACCCGTGCTAAAGCGTAAAGACCCGGGAGCAACTCTTGTGGTACATAACCTAAAAATTTCACACTCTCGTTTAATCCGCAAACGGAGGCAAATCCCCGGATTTCATCCGCACCCAGTCCATCACGGCCGGCAAAAACAACCGCATCTGCCAGACCTTGTTTAATTACATTAACACCTGCCTTAATCAAGGCAATCAGATTTTTCTTACACTCAATAACGCCGACATGAAGGATGTAGCGGCTGGGTAAACCTAGCAACAAACGAACCTTTTGAAGATACTGTTCATTATGTTGCTGTAAAAATTCTTTCCCTACCCCATGGTAAATTACCGCGATGCGAGCGGGGTTTACTTTAAAGATTTCAATCAGATCTTTTTTCGCCGACTCGCTGCCGGTAATTACTGCTGCCGCTTGTCGCAAGGCTAAATGAACCTGCATTTTCATATACCTTCTGTAAATTGGTCCGTAAGCAAATGGAATCCGCAGGAATGAAAGGTCATGTATGGTAACAACTGTCGGACAATTTGTTCTGACTGGAAGGACAAAATTGGTCCCGTGGAAAAGCGCCACCTTTTGCCGGGCAATATACTTAGGAACATGCATATTTAACCAGAATGGTGAGTATAACTTGGCTGTGGTAGTGCCATCACCAATAAAGGTGCCCAGAACCTGTTGTTTACATCCATCTGGCAACAAATTCTCTGACAGTGGTCGGTCAACAATCAAATCAAACCTAAACTCCGGACCCAACTTGGGCAAATAACAGGCCAGCTGAAAAATATAGTTCCCGATGCCCGACATTCGTCTAACTGTTCGGCGGGCATCAAGGGCAATTCTGACCGCATGACTCAATACCTGCTCCCTTCTTTAATTATTGCCATCATCTCTTCCGCAGACTGACGAAAACTGAACTGCTTGACCCACTCCCGACCAGCCTCAGCCATTTGCTTCAGTCGATAATTGTCGCCCAGCACCTCCTTTATCCGTCCGGCCAAATCGCGAAAATCACCAGTTCGGAAATAAACCGCAGCATCACCGCCAATTTCTGGAAGACTGGATGAATCGCTGCACAAAACCGGACAACCGCATGCCATTGCCTCCAGCACCGGTAGACCAAACCCTTCGTAACGGGAAGGATATACCGCAATCAAGGCAGCGCTGTAAAGATAACACAAATCCGTGTCACCAACCCTTCCTAAGAAACGCACCTTGCCCGCCTTTTCAAAATGTGATATCTCCTTCATAATCTGCTGGTAGCGCCAGCCTTTCCCCCCTACCAGCACCAGCAGTGGCGGTTTCGCGAGTTGATTTATAGCCCGGAGCAATGTCAGATGCTCTTTCCTTGGTTCAATTGTGCTGACAAAAATAATATAATCGCTATCAATCTGAAACTTCTCCCTCACGACCTTTCTTGCCTCATTTTTTTCTTTCGGTTGAAAACTTTCCGCTGCCGCTTCTTTGACTACCCTTACCTTACCGGCGTTAACTCGCAAAATTTTTTTTGCCATCTCGGCAGTAGCGTTAGAAACACATATTACGACATCCGCTGCATTTACAACCTGCTTCAACAACAACCTCATTCGCACCAATGCCCGAAACTGCATGCTCGCTGGACAGACATAAGGCACAAGATCATGGAGCGTCAGAACCCGCCGACACTTGTTTTTCACTCGCAAAGGGAGATATGTCGGCTGTCCCCAGAAAATATCGATCTTATCCTTGGCAAGCATCTCAGGAAGAACAAACTGACTCCAAAGTGTGGGTCTGGATGATAACCAGCTGGGTATTGCCCGTATGCACCAGTTATTTCCGGGCAGATTAAGGTCAATCGGAACTGGCGCATAAATAATAAATTCATCCGATTTTGCTACCGCTACCATTTCCTTAAGCATACTAAAAACATATCGGGCAATGCCGGTAAATTCAAAAGCAAAAGGAATACCATCAACCCCGATGCGCATAATCATAACCGCAAAAATAGTTCCGAGTTCCAGGTTCCAAATTAGTTCTTGGTTCTCGGTTCTTAGTTCTTAGTTTTAAAACCGCAAACCTGGAACCGGGAACTGGAAACAAGGATTGAAAAGCGGGCTTCACCTCGCAAATTATAAAAGGAAATCACCTTGAGTCAAGCCAACACATTTGCAGTGTTAATGTTCAGGGAAAATGTCATAGGTTAAATGTTCAGGGAAAATGTCATATTGACAGGTTGAAGAATATTGAGCGGGTTGGTTTTTGGGTAATGTTTGGGTATGGAAAACTGCACAACATTATTTTCTGCTCGGGAT
>CAZNRV010000157.1:0-9714 GCA_964575495.1 uncultured bacterium | reverse complement strand
ATTTTATCTCTAAAAATACCCGGCTGTCCGCCCGCTCATCGTCATAACCGCGAATGCGCAGTTTCTTCTTAAACTGAAACCCGTCAAACTTCTCATAATAAGCGTCAAACCTGCGGTTGTCATAATAGATACTGCGCACCGTATATTCCTGCCTTGGCTTGCACTCGCAGAATCCATCAAGCCGGACATACTGCCTGAGAGCGCTCCTGAGTTCTTTAAGTTGCTCAATTGAGACCAGAAACTTGTACTCAAGCCTTCCCTGCGGCAGGACAATGCCTGCTGAGGCGGCAAAGGAGTCAGGTGTTGCCATCGCTATCTGACCTTCACCAGCCTCAAGCCTAACTCTGCACCCGAACCACTTTTCAGGAAATAAACACCCGCACCAAGCCCGCTGATATCGTTAGGACCGTAATTAACCTTCATCAGACGCTGACCGATGCTGTTCAAAAGCGTCCCTTCTTTCCTGAAGGAATAAAAGGCATTGCGGACAAGTGTCACCGGCAACCCTTTCTCAAAAGCTGCCAAACACCCCGGCTCCTCAATCCCGATTGCCTCATATCGCATTGTCGCAAAATCATACCCACTGCCATTGCCCTCACTTGAACCGCTGACAAAAATCCCGTTACCCGCACCAGCTGCGATTGCTATTGCCTCATCCATCCTCCCTGCGGGTCCGTCATAACGGCTGACCCATACCCGGTTGCCCGAACCATCATAGACCACTGTTGCAAAGTCATTGCGCGTTCCTGTGCCGGTGCTGAAGCCGGTAACATACACATTGCCATCGCGGTCAACCGCCAGCGCACGCGCCTCATCATAGCCCCCTGCCTCACCATCATACCGCCCGACCCATTGCTCACCGCCGCTAGTCTCATATTTAATTGTGGCATAATCACAGTCGCTGGTCTCACCCTGGCTGTAACCGGTAACAAAAATATTGTTAGTGCTGTCAATCGCAATTGCGGTTGCGCGGTCAAGCCCGTTTGCCGGACCATTGTAGCGCCGCTCCCATTCCTGTTCACCGTTCAATGTGTATTTAATTGTGGTGAAGTCCGCACCACCCGCAAGCGCAACACTGCCGCCGGCAACATAAACATTCCCCTGTTGGTCAACAACCAGACCCACCGCTTCATCATCCTCATCTGCGGGTCCGTTGTATCTCCTTGTCCAGAGCGTTTCACCGCTTGAGGCATTGACGCGCATCGTCACATAATCCCAGGTAAGGTAATAGGGGTTGCCGCTATTGCCGATAACAAATAAATCATTGTTTCTTCCCAAAGCCAAACCAACCGCATAATCCTCATCCGCGGTCTGATAACCGGTTTCCCATAAAAGTTGCCCGTCCAAGTCGTACTTCAAAACCGCAATGTCCCAGCCGGTTGTGTCTCCACTCTGGTATCCGGCAACATAGACATTACTACTGCCGTCAATGGCAACCGCAAGACCAAGGTCATTCCCGTGAGAATGGCTGTCAAACCCTGCCTCCCAAATCAAATTGCCTTCAGTGCTGTAAACGAGGGTGATAATATCAATAAAAAGGCTGGTATCAGCACTACCACCTGTTACTACAACCCTGCCATTACAAACCGCAATTGCCCGCGCCTCATCATTGCCATGGGCAAAACCATCATATCGCTGTGCCCAGAGAGACTCACCCGCGCCACTATACTTGACCAGGACAATGTCATTACCCGTTGTCCCTGCCCAGCTGGTGCCAACAACATAAACACATCCTTCATTATCAGTGGCAATGCCAACCGCAAAATCATCGCCGTTTGCCGCACCATTGAACCGGGCAACCCAGGATTGAGCAAACCCGGTCAAAATCATTCCTGACAAAAGAATTGCAATCAACCTTCCACGCATATTTTCACTCCTTTACAACTTTCTTGGTAACAGCCCATCCACCTTTTTCCCTGCCATCAGCGAAGCGCGCCTCCAGCCGGGCAAAATAAACCCCATTAGGTGCACCTGCCCCTGAGGCAAAACTCACCTTATGCCCGCCCGCATCCTGCCAGCCACTTGCGAGCAGTTTAACCATCCTGCCGAGAGCATCATAAACCACAAGCCGGACATAACCGGGCGCGCTCAACTGATAACCGATTGTTGTTGCCTGCGAAAACGGGTTCGGGCTCACAAATTCAAATTGGCCGGGAATACCGCTCAACCCTTCCTTCACGCCGGTAAAATCGCGCGGATATTTAATCACCCTGCCGGTCCAGGCGGGTGCCTGATACTGCCAGACAACTGCGCCATCATAGGTAATTTCAAAAACCCTGCCACTTACCGCCTCGTTGATTATCGTATTGCCATTGGGCAGACGATACGCACCTGACATATGCGCTGAATAGAACACACCCGGGTTTGAATATATCCAGGATGGTCCTTCAGGTCCAAAAGCCGAATCAGGATGGATGTAATAATGGTCATTGGAATCAAGCGGCGGTGTGATTTCAAGAACACTTGAATAATCATTCTGGGTGCCAGGTCGGTCACCATTATTAAACACCAAAATATTGCCTTCACCAATAAGTCCGGGTTTTATCCAGTTTGCACCATGAACAACAAAGAAAACCTGGTCGCTGGAATCCCCCCGGTCATAGTTCAGCGGATTGCCCCAGCGATAGATTATGTCTCCACCCTTACCATGCCTGCCCCCGGTATGGCCCCGAGCCTCCTCGGTAGTGGTTGAATGGTCAATCACATACAACTCATTGAGAAAATGCGAACAGAAAATAATCTCATCCCGCTGTTCATTGTATTCAACAATATTGGCATGAATCCAGTCCCCGTACATAAATAAGGTGCCGAGATTGATGTCAATCAGTTCTGGATGGTCCCTGACCACGCCATAGTTCGGCTTGGTAGAATCAACATCCTGAATCAGATGGTCCCACACATGCCACTCCCAGACCACGCTGTCACCAATCGGGTCGTACTCAATAATCTCTTCTGCCCACATATCGCCATTGATGTTCACCCGTCCCATCGCCTGCGCCTCGGTTCTGGTCTTTCGGTCCCAGGAGAGAAGCAGAATATGACCGTTCGGCATCGGATGGATATCATGGTGCTGCTGGTGATTGGAATCAGACCAGATGAAACTGCGAATAACATTACCATCCCAGTCAAACTGCTCCATCAAGCCGCCATAAACACCGCCACGCATTATCGCACGGGAATAAGCACCAGGACGCCACAGGGTGCTATCAGGCATCAGATAGGGCATATAGGCAGGTGTGTTTGCGCATCTCCAGGTCTTGACTGTCTGCCGATTGGTGTCAACAAGATAGGTGTTTCGGTCATATACCGGATTATATAGTATCAGTCCATCATACACCTGGCAGGAGGCACTTGCCCAGATAGAAGACAGCAGTGCAACTACCACTATCATTCTTAGATTTTTTCTCCTCATACCTTACTCCTTTTCTCATCTTGCCCGAATCAGCCTTTGTTCTCGGAGAACTTTGTTAGAATCAGTCAAAACTGACAGTCGGGCAAAATAGATACCCGGTTTAAACCGGTTATCAGGTTTAAAAATGACCTGATGCCCGCCTGCATCCTCTTGCCTTTTAACAAGCAAAGCAACCATCCTGCCAATGGCATCATAAATTGTGAGTTGAACAATGCCAGTATGAGTTAATTGATAATTCAAGGTGACTGAGCTGGTAAATGGATTGGGTAAACAAGGCTCAAACCGGCAGAGAACAGGACCCTTCTTGTTTTCCTCTACGGCTGTCAGATAATCCCTTGGGTATTTCATCGCCCTGCCGATTTGATTGCCGATATTATATGTCCAGACCACCTGACCATTTGAATCGACCTCGACAAACCGTCCGATTGTTCCGAGGATGGCAAAGGTGTTGCCATTAGGCAAACGATACGCACCGCCAAGATGCTGGGAATAGAATGAGCCGGGATTTGAATATGACCAGGTTGGCTCTCTGGGTCCAAAAGCCGAATCAGGATGGAGGTAATAATGGTCATTGGAATCCAACGGCGGTGTAATCTGAATTATTTCTGAATAGTCATTGGCGGTTCCAGGTCGGTCACCATTGTTAAGCACAATAATATCACCCGCACCCGGCATTCCGGAACGAATCCAGTTGGCACCGTGAACAACATAAAAGACCCGGTCAGCCGAGGTCCCACGGTCGTAATTCTGGGGGTTTCCCCAACGATAGATTATATCCCCGCCCTTACCATGCCTGCCCCCGTTATGTCCCCGTGCCTCCTCGGTGGTGGTAGAATGGTCAATCACATAGATTTCGTGCAGGTTGTGTGAGGTTAGAATAATCTCATCCCGCTCTGGATTGTAGTCAATTGTATTGCAGTGCATCCAGTCCCCGGACTGAACCGAACCAAGGTTGATATCAATAAGTTCGGGATGGTCCCGAACCACACCATAGTTCGGCTTGGTAGAATCCACATCCTGTATCAGGTGGTCCCAGGCATGCCACTCCCAGACCACGCTGTCGGTCTCCGGGTCATACTCAATCACCTCATCGGGCCACATTTCACCGGTGATATTCTGCCTGCCCAGCGCCTGGGCTTCTGCCCTGGTCTTTCTTTCCCAGGAAATCAAAAGGATATGACCATCGGGCATCGGATGGATGTCATGGTGCTGCTGGTGATTGGAATTTGACCAGATAAAACTTTTGATGATATTGGCATTCCAGTTGTAACGCTGAATCAGTCCGCCATAAGCAGCACCCCGCATTGATGCGCCTGAATAAACATCAGCGCGCCAGATTGTGCTGTCCGGGAGCAGGTAGCACATATAGGCGCAGTTATAATTGGATGACCAGAGGTTAATCCGCAGACCTGAGTTGTCAATCAGATAGGTTGTCCTTGAGTTCATCTGTCCATAAAGCGTGATGCCGTCAAAAACCTCAGCATCGAGATAATGAATGGAGAGGATGCTTAGAAGTGAAATTGTTATCAGTTTTGCATTTGTCATCTGTTACTCCTTTATCTTATTGCTCATAGTTATCTTGTCAAAATCAGTTTCAGGTTGTCGCTCACAACCTGGTTCTGACCTAATCTGACCCGCAGGTGTGCAAAATAAACCCCTTGCGTCCTGATTCGGTCCGGAGCGAAAAACTTGACCGTATGAACACCGGCAGGCATCAACGCTGGACGAACCTCCATCACCTGTCTGCCACTGACATCAAAGATTTTCAGTTCAACCTCGCCGGCTGAAGGAAGGCTATAACGCAGGACCGTAGCCCTTGAAAACGGATTGGGAAAGGCACCTTCAAAAAACCTGCCCGATGCTGTTGGTGTCTGTTCATTGGTGCCGATCCCGCTCACATTCTGACTCAGGAATGTCGGGTCCATCAGGATAAACCGACCGATGCCATTGGGGTAACGA
Organism: uncultured bacterium; assembly: GCA_964575495.1. Classification (GTDB taxonomy): domain Bacteria; phylum Hydrothermota; class Tepidihabitantia; order Tepidihabitantales; family Tepidihabitantaceae; genus JAOABP01. The sequence continues at coordinate 4,343 of CAZNRV010000157.1, read as the reverse complement.
CCGAAACTGATATCAGCACCCTGCGGACCGAAAATCACCCGGTCCAACTGGCGTCCATCCGGGTCGGAAAAAATCAGTTGCTCACCGCTGCGGTTCAGCTGGAAGTTGCAATGGAGACCGGGCTGGGTCAGGTCATTGTCAGCCCAGACTACCAGGAAACCGTGTGCGGGTATCTCAATATCAGGAAAACTCCATTTGGCAAAATTTAGGGAGTCATCACTCAAGAGATAGTTATCAAGGTTGACTGGCAAAGAACTGTTATTATAGAATTCAATCCAGTCGTCATATTCGCCGTTAGGGTCCTGTACTGTTCTAACATTATCCGCCATCAGTTCGTTGATGACCACCGCACTGCAAACCGGCAGAATTAGAAATTCGTGTTCAGCCCGTTCAGGATAAAAAATGCCGGCAGCCGAATTTTCTGCATAGACATAATAATGAAATTCGCCGGCACCGAGTCTGACAGTTGCACCATAAACCCCATCACCCGCCGCACCGTCATTGTGCTCGCCATCATCAAACATCGGCGTCCGGCAAAACCTTCTGCCTGGATTCTGCCGGTAGTTAAGAAACACCGAATCTGCACCGCTAACCCGGGCAGAAAAACTGACCTGACTGTTAGGTGCAGGTTGCGGAGTTGAACAGGTAACATCATCTATCACCGGTGCGGTTGCCTGAAAATCGGGCTGGGAGAGCAAAAAACTGACCCTTGGATTCATCAATTCGGTCAAGCCCACAATTGCTAAAGGTCCAGAGCCAACCGAACGGGTGATATTATTGAGGAAATCGTTATAGGTGTAGAACTTGTTCGGGTCAGCACGGACATATTCGTCAATCAACCCCTGAATCTCTTCTGCCCGTTCCTGGTAATGGCTGCTGGCAAACCAGTCTGCAATCATCGTTTTCATATGCGCCACGAACATCCTTCGGTACCTCGGGCAGGATAAAACTTTGCTGACAATCGGATAATCAGGGTCGTTCAGGCGCAGAAAGGGGTTCAGTTGTTGCATCTGGGTGAGGCTGAGCTGTCCGGTTCCCACCAGGTCCCGGAATGCGCCGAAGTTTTCATTCAGGTCCCAGATAATGGGGTTGAAACGGGCCGAGGCATCCCGGTAAAGGTAAAAGTTCTGGGGCATATTGATGGGCGCATCCAGATTGACCATTAAGATGTCAAATGCGAGCATCCAGAGATGCTGGTCAACATTCAACACCTGTTCGGTATAGCCGTTATAATTATTGAGCGTATCAAGAAAGTCAATCAGTTCATCCCAGCCCGAGTCCGACTCCAGTTCAAAATAGTCAAGATAAGGGGTTGACTCCGGTCCCAAATACTTCCAGACAATCATCGGCACGCTGTCCTTCATCTGCCCCTTGAAACGGGCGTTTTCATCGCAATAAAAATGAGCGCGGATGAGAAGTTTGTCCACATCCTCACAGTTGGTATAAAGCCCGATGAGGGTATCATTGACATAGATGTTAGCAAAGTTTGCTCTCCCTGCCGGCATATAGTTGCGGGCAATCTCATAACTCAAAACCTCACGCACAAAACTGGGGTCCTTGTACACATTGGCAAGCCTGAGGGTGCCGTGCCCTTCAATTGTCTGACCGGGGATGATGTAATCTAATTTGATATTGAACGGGTTCTTGCGCCGCGCCGGGTTATAGGAACTCTTGCCCTTGTAGCGCACCCCGACCGAATCAAACTGTCTGCCGTTGATGACCGCTGTTCCGACTAGCCTGCCCTCTTCACCCGCAGCATACAGGCTGTCAAGAATCTCATCCCAGTTCGGCTGGTCAAAGTAAATTCTGATTTCGTTAATCTGGTTCAGGTCATAAAACCCGGCTGAACCAACCGCCACCAACAGCAGCAAAAGCTTGCACCTTTTCATACCATTACATTATCTTTTCATTCCGCTCCGGTTTGCCCTCTTTGGTGTTGGTGTGGGCATAAACCGCCATTCAGAACCACCATCAGGCATTCTGCCATAAGATGTGTCTGGCTTCTGCGGTCCGAAACTGAACGTATCAATAACCAAGGGGTGGGCTTTTTTGATTTCATAAAGACCGATCTGCTCGCCCTGAACTGCAGCAAGATTGAAACTGGCATGCAACTGCCCCTCCAAGGGTTCATTGTCTGCCCAGACCAGGATAAACCCGCGCCCAGGAATCGTAACATCAGGAAATCTCCATTTGTCCGGCACAGAAAGGTCATCGGTCAGGCTCACCCCTTTGAGATTGACCCCGGAATCATCCGCATTGTAAATCTCAATCCAGTCATCGTAATCCCCGGCTTCATCAGCAATCGTTGTCTGGTTTGACGCCATAAACTCATTGACAAAAAGGACACCATGAAAATCGGAAATACCGGAACTATTTGCCTCGTTAGGAGTAGGAACCGGCAGGTATGTCCATTGACCGCCATCAGGCAGCCTGCCAAATGATGTGTCCCTTGCCTGCAAGAGATAACTTAAGGTATCAACTATTCCCAAGCGGTTGCCATCGGTCCAGTAAAGTCCAACCTGCTCACCTGATGCGTTCAGTTTGAAAGAGGTGTGCAGTTTTCCCTCCTTGAACTCGCCATCGCACCAGATTAAGAGATAGCCCTTTGCCGGGATAAAGGTATCAGGAAAGACCCACTTCATCGGCACGGAAAGGTCATCGGTCAGATACATTGCCTTCAAATGAACCGCACTGTCCGCATCATTATAAAGTTCCACCCAGTCGTCATAATCGCCCGCCTCATCTGCAACTGTTCTGCGGTTTGATGCCATAAACTCATTGATGAACAGAATCCCGGCAAGCGGCGCCTTAACCGGAGCCGCCGATTCCGCACCGCACCCGCCGGCAATAACGAGGCCGCTTAATAAAATTACATAGAAAATCCTCTGCTTCACATTGCCTCCTTCTCTAAAAACTAACCTGAGCCTGAATCAGTCCTTTGATGCCCAATGCCTTGGTTTCTCCGAGCCCGGACAAAACATTTACCTTAATCTGAAACTGCCGGTGCAGATGCCAGTTACACCCCAGGGTCAGTTCTGTGCTTGAACCTGCTGAATTCCCTAAATCCGGCTCAATCTGCTCCAATTTCAGACACGGCTCAAACGCCCCAATCCGGTAACCGGCGAGAAAATAACCACCTAACATAAAATCTCCGGGTTCAGAATTTCCTGCCAGCACCTCGCCTTCAACTACCATCTGACCTGACTTAAAGGAAAAATCGCCGCCAAACGCATTAACCAGCCTGCCGCTTGCGGAATCATTGCGCTGGGTTGCGTTCAAACCTAAAACCAGTCCGCGCAAAGGCTTGACTGTCAAACGCTCGGCAAACTGCTTGGCATTATTATCGTCCCGTGCCAGTTTGCCCCGATTGCCGTTATAGATACCTAACGCATAACCCACCGGCAACTGATAAGAAAAAAACTCACCTTCAACCGTCACCCCGATATCCCGTCCGAGATAGCCGTAATCACCAAAAAGTTCATTCATCTTGCCCCGCTCAATCAGCAAAAGTTTGCTTGCCGGGGCAAGTTCTTCAAGACTGAAGCCAATCTTGCGCCTGCCGGCCAAAAAAATTAGCTCGGGTGCAACCCGATAATAGATAAATGCATCCTTAATCTCCGGCTTTAGTTCATCACCACCGATTTCCAGTTCGGCACCAAACTTCGGCAGGCTATATTCAGCCTTGAGCCGGATGCGCCTGAGAATAAAACTGTATCTCGGATAAATTCCGGTACGGAAATCGGCAAGCCCCTGGATATGCACATACCCCTTCATCGCAACCCTGCTTCCATCTGTTTGCCCGTTTTTCTTAGCAAAAGCCGGGGCTAAAAACACCAGCAGGACAAGGACTCCAGTCAGCAGGCGTGCTTTCCCCATTTTTTTCTCTTCACGGACGGCACTCTTTGGACCAGCATTGATTGATTATAACCAACCACTATGACCCGTGCAAGAAAGTTAATCATATCTTTGCGGTAAAAAATAGCCACTCATATATGAACATTAGACACTAAGCCTGTAAAAATCCTGCTTTTAACTCCAGTCAATTCGCATCGTTGATAACCAACCTTTTTCTTTTGGGTCTTCTCGCTTTGTCTTCATTTTGCCATTTGTATTTTGACCTTTGCCTTGTCTGTTATAATATCCATTAAGACCCCGGAAATGGTATATTATTAACCGCCAGCGTGCAGAAATTTTCGGCAGCATTTCAATAAACCCTGAATTGTTAAATGGTTGCCGAGCTGATTCTGAATGAAGATTCTTATTCAGGGGTATGCCCGGCACCACCCCCATAGTCATTACCCCTGAGAGAGGTTTAATGGCTGAATGACTAATGACCAATGAAT
>CAZNRV010000156.1:0-4450 GCA_964575495.1 uncultured bacterium | reverse complement strand
TTTCCGCCGAATGAATTTTTCCAATTCCACAGCCCAGAAAACAGTTGTGCTCAGTATTAGGATAATCAAAAGGTGATGGACAGGCAGAGAACGGGTTTTAAAAATTGTTTGCCCTAATGGCAGGTAAAGCAGTCCCAGTTGCAAAATAAGGGTAATAACAAAGGCACCAATCAAGGTCCGATTTCTCAATAACCCGAGCGCCCATACAGATTCCCTCTGCGAACGCAGTGCGAGTGATTGAAAAAGCTGCCCCATCGTTAATATAGTGAAGATAATCGTCTGCCAAGCAGGATTGCCGTTCCGCCACGCCCACCAGCCAGGAAGGAAGGACACCAAGCCCAATAATACCCCAGACCAGATGATATTGAATGCCATGCCAGAAGCAAAAATGCTTTCCCGTAACGGTCTTGGCGGTCTGCGCATTACATCACGTTCCGGGGCTTCTACACCCAATGCCAAGCCAGGGAGTCCGTCGGTTACGAGGTTGATCCATAGAATCTGCAGGGGCGTCAGAGCAAAGCGGATGCCAAAGAATGGTGCGATAAGCATTACAATAATCTCCCCGGCATTGGAGGCAAGGGTATAACGGATAAACTTTTTGATGTTGTCGTAAATCGCCCTGCCCTGTTTTACCGCGGCTACAATTGTGGCAAAGTTGTCATCAAGGAGAACCATCTCTGCTGCCTGTTTTGCCACATCTGTGCCGGTAATACCCATTGCGATGCCGATGTCCGCTTTTTTCAGGGCCGGCGCATCGTTGACGCCGTCACCGGTCATCGCCACCACTTCACCCAAGCCCTGAAGTGCCAGAACAATGTTTAACTTATGTTCCGGTGCCACCCGTGCATAGACATTTGTTTTTGTCACCAACGGTTGCAAGTCAGGAACCGACATCCGCCCCAGGTCCGCCCCGGTCAAAAAGGAACTACTTTTGCCCGGCGTCTCAATACCAATGTCAGTGGCGATGTACATTGCGGTCAAGGGATGGTCGCCGGTAATCATCACCGGCCTGATTCCTGCGCGCCGGCATTCCTGGACCGCATCCTTCACTTCGGGTCGTGCCGGGTCGAGCATCCCAATCATACCTACAAAGCAGAGCTCTTTCTCTAAAATTTCCGCACAACCATCAGTTTCAGCCTTTCGCAAGGGTCTAAATGCCACCCCTAACACCCGCATTCCCTTCTTGGTTAGACTATCATGGCCATCGATTATCCGCTGGCGCCACTCCTGGTTTAAGGGTTGAAGCCCGGACCCAACGAACACCGAGGATGAAAGGTCTAAGAGAACATCCACCGCCCCTTTTGTCCAGATAAACCTGCCGTCACCAACACCGATTTGCTCAAGTGTCCTCAAAAGCAAAAGCTCGTTGCCTTTTACAGTGCGCACCGTCAAATCACCACCTGCCAATCTATGCACGGTGCTCATCCTTTTTCGTTCCGATGAAAAAGGCACCTCTCCTACTCTCGGCAGGAGTTCATGCAAAACCCCGTGATTTAAACCGAATCTGACTCCGGCAAGAATAAGCGCGCCTTCAGTGGGGTCGCCAATTACCCTGACAGCATCGTTCTCCTGCTCAAGAACCGCATCATTGCATAACACTCCACCTGCAATCAGGAGCACCAACGCCTGTCCGGATGGTCCCTCAAGAACCTTGACCGCGTTCGAATCCGCAATCGTCAAATCCAGCCGGTCACCAGCAACATCCAGCATCGTCACGGTCATCTTATTCTCGGTCAGGGTGCCAGTTTTGTCCGCACAGATAACCGTAACCGAACCAAGGGTCTCAACCGCATTAAGCCGTCGAATCAGTGCATTCCGGTTAAGCATCCGCCTTGCCCCGAGTGTCTGGGTGATTGTTACGACTGCGGGCAAACCCTCAGGAACTGCTGCCACGGCCAGACTCACCGCGATTAGAAACATATCCTTTAAATTATTCCCGCGCACCACGCCCAATACAAAAATTATTCCCACTATTACCAGCACTGCGAGCGCCAGTTCCTTACTCAACCGCTCCAGCCGCTTCTGCAAAGGCGTCTGCTCCCGCCTGACTGTTCCTAACATTGCGGCAATCCTGCCCAGTTCAGTCCTCATACCGGTTGTGGTAACAACCATGCTACCCCTGCCTGCAAGTACGGTAGTCCCCATATAGACCATATTATTCCGCTCACTAATTCCAGCACCCGGCGCCTTGCACTCGGCAACACCCTTTTCCACCGGCTCAGATTCGCCGGTCAGAGTTGCCTCTGAAACCCGCAGGTTTACCGCCTCAATTAATCTGCCATCAGCCGGAATATGCACACCCGCTTCCAAAAAAGCGATATCCCCCGGCACCAGTTCCCTTGCTGATACTTCCATAATGTGACCATCACGGCGCACCCGCACCTTCGGCACTGCCAGCAGTTTCAGCGCCTGCATCGTTCTTTCCGCCCTGAACTCCTGCACAAACCCCAGTATTGCATTCAACAGGACAATCGCACATATCGCCACCGAATCAATGAACTCCCCTAATAAAACAGAAATCGCGCAAGCCACTAACAGCATTATTATCAAAACCGATGTAAACTGGGAAAGAAATATTGCCCAAGGTGTCATTACCCCCTGCTCTTTTAACTCATTTCTGCCGAACCGCTCCAGCCGATGCCGGACCTCCTCAGAACTTAACCCCTTTTTCAGGTCCGAACCCAACTCAGCGACAACCTGCTCTATACTCTTAAGATACCATTCTGCCATACGCGCAAAGTCCAACTATTGGTAAAAAGGTAAGGGGTCTATTCTTTTGTTACCTCTCCCTTTTCGCCAGCCTTCACCTTCAATACATCAGCAACCATCGCCAGCGCACTCAACACGCCCGAAGCCTCATAAGGAACAAACATCTTGGTCGCCTTGCCCTCAGCCATCTTTGCCAGCGCCTCAAGATACTTGATAGTTATCAAATCCTTGGTTGGATTGCCCTTGTGAATCGCAGCGTAAACCCGCTCAATCGCCTGCGCCTCGCCCTCAGCAACAGTCAGCAGTTTATACTTATCAGCATCCGCCACCCGCTGAATTGCTGCTGCCTGTCCTTCTGCTTCCAATATCCTTGCCTGCTTCTCACCTTCTGCTTTGAGAATCGCTGACTGCCTTATACCCTCTGCCTCTAAAACGATTGCCCGCCGGTCACGCTCTGCCTTCATCTGCCGGTGCATCGCCTCGGTAACATCACCTGGCGGCTCAATCCGCTGCAACTCAACTCTTGTAACCTTTGCTCCCCACTTGTCGGTCGCCTCATCTAAAACATCCCGCAACTTGGCATTAATCCTCTCCCTTGATGTCAGCGACTCATCCAGGGTCAAATCGCCAACCACATTACGCAGATTGGTCTGTGCCAGCTTGATTGTTGCCATCCGGAAATTCGCCACATTATAAAGAACCTTGACCGGGTCGGTCACCTCATAATAGATAATCGCATCAACCGTAACCGTCGCATTATCCTTGGTGATTACCTCCTGGGGCGGCACATCCACAACCTGCTCGCGCATATCCACCTTAATCAGCCGCTCTAAAAACGGAATTATGAAATTCAAACCTGGCTGGACCAGCCGCTGATACTTACCCAACCGCTCCACCGCACCCCTTTGATAAGGTCGGACAATCTTCAAACCCAAGAGCGCCCAGATAAAAAGAAAGAATACAATGACGATGATTAAAACGGTCATCCTTCACCCCTTTCTGTAAAAGGCTCAACTATCAAACGGGTTCCATCAACCCTTAAAACTCGCACCTTCACCCCGGCATTAATTGCCACATTTGATTCTGCCAGCCACTCCTCGCCGCTTACTTTCACCCTGCCCAACTCCGGTGGCTTAATATCCTGCACCACCAGACCAGTTGCACCTGCCAACCGCAAGGCGCCAACCAGTTCCGGCTCCGGCTTGGTAATCCTTCTGCCAATCCACTGCGCGAAAAAAATCCCCAGCCCTGATAGAACCAGAAAAATTGCATATTGAAAAGAGGGATTGTGGATAAAGATTGCCAGCACGCCGGTAATAACTGCGGCAAGACCGAACCAGATGATGACCAGACCGGGCACGACCATCTCGAGCGCAGCCAGCACAAGACCTAAAACAATCCAGACAATCGGCTTCAAGACAGGCATAAAAGCCTCCTTTCACTCCGCCTTAACGCTATCTGTCTCACGCCTAACGCTTTTATTATACACATAATGCCCGCTCCCCAGCAAAAGTCAAGCGGGTAGCAATAAGTTGGTTCATAGTTCTTGGTTCTTGGTTTTTGGTTACAGGTAAAGGTAGAGGTAGAGATAAGAGAACCGGGAACTGGGAACTGCCCTGGCAGGTGCCGAAGGCACTACTTGGAACTAAGAACATAGAACTGCCCGAACAATACCGCTGAAAGATATCAGCCCTAATGTCTATTTCCTTGAAAGCCAAAGCGAGGTTAAAAAGTTTTAGGT
>CAZNRV010000155.1:0-2226 GCA_964575495.1 uncultured bacterium | reverse complement strand
TCATAATCCCGGAATCGGATAGAGGGGTCTTCATCAGCAATCTTGAAGGCATCCCGCATCAACCTGACCAGCCCGAATTCAATCCCTTCATAGGAAACGGTATCACCATAAAACTGCATCTCCCTGGGCAACTGATACGCACCTTTTTCTGCTTCTGGCATTACCTTAAAATCTATATACAATTTACCTGCTGACTGCGCCAGATAGTAGTTGCGCAACCCTTCCATCTGTCGCTCAAAATAAAGTTTGAAATGGGGCGGGTCATAGAAAAGCCCGGAATCAGGTGCCAGAAAGCCCAGGGTGTCCATTTTGCCGTTACCGGTGGTCAGGGGCGTGGTATCCTCAACAAACTCAACCCTTAGACAGAGCACCCGCACCGTATCAACCTGACCCTGACGCAAGCGATTGATTCTGGCGATGTCATTATCAGTGGGTCTGAACCGAAACCGGGCAAATGGCTGGGCATCTTTTTGCCAATTGGTCATCGCGGGCACGAGGCGTTTTGTCATTTCAATCTGCCTGGGATTTTTATAACCGGGTGTGCGCATTAGTTTAATTTGACCGGCCTCAACCGGCAGATACAAAAACATTAGATAAATTGTGAACTGGATAAACCTTTTCAAATCGGACACCTTTCTTTAATTGTAATCACCTTTTGAAGCGGAGAGAGAGGGATTCGAACCCCCGATACCCTTTAAAGGGTATACGTGATTTCGAGTCACGCGCCTTCGACCACTCGGCCATCTCTCCCCTTACTCTTTTTCCTCACGCCGTTTTTTGAAGAACTGCTGAAGGAGCGCCACCGCCTCATCTGCCAGCACCTCAGCGGTAACAGCAAACTGGTGATTGAAGCGATTGTCCTTGATGATGTCATATCTTGAACCTAAGCAGCCGAACTTCTCATCTCTGGCACCGTATACAACCCTTTGGGGACGGGCAAGTATCAGTGCACCGGTGCACATCAGGCAGGGCTCAACAGTGACATAGACCGTAGCACCAGATAGACGCCAGTTTTTTAATGTGGTGGCAGCAGCGGTCAGCGCCAGGATTTCAGCATGGGCGGTTGGGTCAGATAGCGCCTCAACCCGGTTATGCCCCCTACCTAAACAGTTGCCATCCTTGACAACAACACAGCCAACCGGCACCTCATTTTCTTCAAGGGCAAGGACCGCCTCCTTGAGCGCTTGCCGCATCCAGATTTCGTCTTGTTTAACCAAAATCACTGCTTTCCTTTTTATGCGCCCGGCGCGACTCGAACGCGCAACCTACGGATTCGTAGTCCGGCACTCTATCCAGTTGAGCTACGGGCGCTTCATCACTTTGATTTTATGCTGCCGATGGCAAAAGTCAAGAGCATTATTTCGGATTTCAGTTTGGGGATTGCTTCCGAGACCATTCCGCACCCTGTTATCGGTCTAAATTTGGGAATGCGTTCTACGGCAGCCATTTTTGCCTTTTTCACACCAGACCGAGGCCTGCAGCTCAGCATAAGTCCCTTGGGTAAAATAAACTTACCAATCAAATGAGAAACAGCCAAAACGCTAAGCCGGAAGGTTATGCTCAATATTAACAGGGGGATTACCCCCCAACAAAATGTTAACTTAAGCTAATTTGCGAAAATACGAGACTTAACTCAATTTTGCTCTCTTGTGTCTTGTGTAGTTTTATATACACTTTGAAACAATCGTCAATTCTAAAGGCAGTCCGAACAAGGAAACTGGTTGACCAGTAGCCAAGTTATGGGTAATATTAGTTTAATCTATGTCTGAGGAAGAATTAGCGAAGACGCTGAATCTGGCTATTGTGGCTGAGGAGCAGAGCCTGAAAAGCTATCTTGAATTTGCCCTGAACACCAGGGATGAGGGGGAAAGAATATATTTATCCGGCTCGCACTTGATGAGTTTATGCACCGGCAGTTGCTGGAAAAAATGGGTGCGGAGTTTAAGGCAACCGGCAGTTGCCCGCCTCGGGAAATTCCATTGACAATGATTGAAAGGCTTGTGCCCCGAATTTCTGAGAAAAATCTGCTGATCAAGGGCAGGCAGGGTCAGTCCGAAATGGATGCCCTTTTGACCGCACTCAACCTTGAGATTAATGCCCGCGACTTTTACCAGCAGCAGGCAGTAACAGCCAAACCAGAATCAACACGAAAAATCTTTCTGCGCCTTGCCGAGATGGAACAGGCGCATGCCGAGCTGATTCAGGCAGAGATTGATTATATTCAGG
>CAZNRV010000154.1:0-5076 GCA_964575495.1 uncultured bacterium | reverse complement strand
CACAAATTCATAGTAGGAGGAGTAATGAAGATGCACGATTATCGCACCATACTGGTTTTGGTGCTGATACCGCTCACCGGGGTAATTGGCGAGCCCACTGTTGAGGTTCGCCTGCACAAACCACCAACCAACCAATTGCATATGACCGATTTATGGTGGGTGGATTTGAATAACCCGACCCGCGAGACGCTGAGCGTATGGCTTGAGGGGCATGTTGAAGAGGCGCGCCGGGGCGAGGTTTATCACGGAGAAACCTGGCCGTTTGAACTGCCACCGGGCTGGAAGCGGATTCGGCTGCCTGATATCAGAATCAGGTCTCAGCGGCATGCCCGCGGGTATGAGGTGTTTGTTCTGCGCACCGGTTCAATGCCTGAGGGTGAATATTCCTACTGGGTGATTGTCAGGGGTGAAGCAACCGGCGGCGACACCGCTACTGTAAGGGTGGGTTCATCCAGCCCCCCGCGGCTGGTTTCACCCCGGGACGGCTCATCAGTATCTGCCTTACCCACTTTTCAATGGACCGCGCCCGCGCCACCGATCAGTGGTGTAACCTATGAGTTAAAGATTGTTGAGGTTCTGCCGGGCCAGAGTAAGGAAGAGGCGATACAGACAATAAGACCCTGGTTCCTGCAGACCGGAATCAGGACCAATTCTTTTACCTATCCGGGTTCAGCACGGTCATTAATTCCGAGGAAGCGGTATGCCTGGCAGATAAAAGCCGTAGTGGGCAGCACGACCATCGGGGTCAGCGCAGTCTGGGAGTTCTATGTTCCAGTCCCTCATCCGGGTTTCAGCCGCGGTGTTGATATTTACTTCTGCGATGCCAACGAGGTAAACGGTTCGGTGTATCACCGTTCCGCAACCGGGATGGAAACAAAGGTTTACACCCGGCCAGTTGGTCGTATTTACTCATTTCTGTTCGCGCCCTGGGATGGGAATAAACTCTATTTTGTTGACGCCAACCAGTTCCACATCTACCTTAAGAAACTGGGTCCAGGTGCACCGCCCGAGTCGGCAATCTATACCCACACCACTTATGTGCGTGACATTGAGGTTGACCCAAACGGGCGGCTCTACTTCAGTGAGGCAACCGGTGCCGGTGGCGATGGCAAGGTCTGGCGTTTGAACAACGACGGCAGCAGAACCTTGTATTACAGTGTGGCGCTTGCCCAGGTGGATGGCTTCTGGTCCGGTGACTTTTGCTTTGACCGGGATGGGGTCCTTTATTTGAGCACCGGCAATCGGGTGGGTTCAAGCGTGTATCGGGTGTTGATCGCCAGCAATACCGTTCAGAAACTTTATACCGACCCCAGAGGCTGCATCGCGGGCATCACCTTTGGTCAGGACGGGTTGTTGTACTATGCGGACTGGCGCCAGAGCATTTATGCGCTTGACCTGGAAACAGGTACAAGGGTCCAGATTTACAATAACAGTGCCAGACAGTGGCTGTCGGATGTCAGGTTTAAGCCTTTTGAGCCGGGGGTGATAGTTCCGGGTGGTGTGACAAACTGGGTTATGCCATGGGGCGTGGGCGGAACAATGCTGCCAAGGATAGACAGTCAGACCGGCTTGACAAGTTATGATGCGGAAATTCATGTGGATAGTGCGCCGTTCGGCGGTTATCTGGGGTTTCGCTCTGGTTCCTCAAGCGCGATTCCGACTCCGGATTTGTATTATTACCGCTGGGAATACCGGCCGGTTGGTGGGACCTGGCAGGACTTTGACGAAGAGGTCAGGGTTTATTATGTCAAAGAGATGGCCGGGTTTTTGCCGGTGTTTGAGACATTCCGGCTCGGACCAAATGATGTGGGCGGGAAGAAGTTGTACCGGTTCAAACCCCATAATCCGCCCAGCATCCCCGGCGCAATCACCTACTGGCCAACGACCGGATTTCTGGGCGACATCTACAGCGGGTATCTGAACACGGTTGCCAGGCATCTGGCACCGGGCAAGTATGAAATCAGGCTCTCGGTTTTTGACTCGTTAGGTAATAAGAAAAGCCATGGGTCCGGGTTCCGGTTTGTCGTGCCGGTTTCAGAAGGAGCGGGCGGCACCATCAGCACCCGACTGCCCAACCCCAATGAGATTGATGCGGGCGGGTTCAGGTTCTTTTTATATATTGATAACCGACCCTGCAGCGCCTATGTGGATGCACCGACTGTTGCCGGGGCGGTGGCGAACGATACCTGCGGATTTCTCCGCTACGACCCGAGTGACACTTCGCCCGTCCATATTGCCTTCCAGGCATCCCAGCCTGGCGGATTTGCCTTTTTCTCATTTCGGATTTACCGGGGCACAATGACCTGCGACAGTTCTTATGTTCTGCACCCCTATGTGTTTGCTTCATCGGCAGGCGTATATTCAGGTAACAGTGCCGGCAACTACAAGCATGACTTTTTGCGCTCAAGCCTGCTTGGTCCTTGTCACGAAGCGGCTTTCTCAGAGAATCTTTATGTCTATGCCAAGGCAACAACCGGCTGGGGACACAGAATTTCTTCCTACGATGCCTCTTATGTCCGTGCCTTTGCCTTGTCAGAAAAAGAGTAAGAGCATTATTAAAAATGCCTGGATGCTCAAGCTTGATGCTGTAAGTTTAACCAAGGAGGAGGGCAATGGGATTAATGCTCTTGCTCAATGTATTGCTTAATGCTGGTCCGGTGCAGTTTTCGGGTTCGGCAAGTTTGCAGTGTGATGCGGAGTTCATCAGCGGTGATACTTTAAGAGCACCTTATTCCGCGCTCACCTTCACTGTCAATCCGTGTTTATCTATTTATGGCATTCCAATCTATACTGAGATTTTGCTTTCAACTATGGAGAGCGACTTGCGCCAGGCATTGAATAAGTTCCGAATCGGGCTTGACCCGATTGCGCTGATAAAAAGGCACCTGCCAATGCCAGGTTTTATCCAGTACCTCCCCAAGATTGATATCGGAACATTCAGTCCCTCTTATTCTCCGCTGACCCTTTCCGGAGTCCCGGTCACCGGTTTCGGGCTGGAATACCAACCTTGGAAGTTCTATCTTGCGGGTGCTGGCGGCAGAATTAGTAGGGCGATTGAAGGTTCGGATACTACTGAGCCGGTGTATGAGCGCATGCTGTATGCGGGTAAGTTCGGGTTCGGGAAGAAGGAGGCATCGCACATTTATTTCACGCTGCTTTATGCGCAGGACGACTCCAACTCAATTGCGCGTAACTGGCGGCTTTATCAGCCTGATAGTTCAGAGCCTGCTGATACCTTTGAAGCGGTAAGACCGCAGGAGAATTATTCTATTGGGATGGAGTATTACCTGTGTCTTTTTGAGGACATTTTCCAATTAGAAGGCGAGGTTGTCGGCAGTGAGTTAACGCGGGATATCAGGATGGATGTTCAGAATTACAAATGGGTGCCGGACTGGGTTGAGCGCATCTTGAAGCCACGCCTTTCCTCACAATATGACTTTGCCTTTGCGGTGCGACCGGTTCTGAATGTTTTTGAAACCCATATCAGCGGCGAGTTGCGGATGGTCGGACCGGGTTTTGTTTCCCTTGGTGCACCCTCATTGCGCAATGACAACCTTCTCTGTCAGGTCAGTCTTGAGCGCAGTTTTCTTGACAATGCCTTAGTTTTTTCTGCCGGATACAACCGGGAACAGGATAATCTCATCGGGATGAAACTGACCACCACCACCTTTACCGGCTATAGTTTTAACCTTGGTATCAACTTTCCCAATTTCCCGTATGTCGGTTTGAACTATGCACCCTATTTTCAGAAAAGTGAGAGCCTTTCGGACCGTTTGCAGGTTGTGAGCCTGAACGCGGGGTACAGTTTTGAAACCGGCGCGGTGAGCCATTCGCCATCATTGGCGGTATCATATCAGCAGCACGCGGGCAGTAATGCGGAGAACAACTATTCAACAGTGGATTTGAGTTGTGGTCACAGTCTCGGCTTTAGTTTCCCCCTGAGTGTTGGGTTTAATCTCGGGTTCTCTTATAGTGCCTATGGCGATTCGAGTGTTAAGATGATTTCAATGAACATTGGTCCATCCTACACGCTTTTAAACTCGTGGACAAACGGTCTTTCATTAAACGGCTCTTTTGAAAAGGGGAACAGGCGGATTGACATCGGTTTGAACTCAACATTTCCGGTCTGGAAAATTGCCGATGCCAGCGTGAGTATCGGGCGGAATATTTATCGCGGTGCAGATGGAGGCTATCAGGAATGGTGTCTGTCTGGTGGTTTGACAAAGGGGTGGTAGTCAAAAGAGGGTTGGTAATGGCGGGGGTGGTGGGGTGGACCTGCCCTGATATTGAACCTTTAAATTAATGTGGTTCGCTAAGGCATTGTTAAATAGAAACTTTGCTGAATGGCAGGCTTAAACTTGGATTTTTTGGTGTTAATTTGCTTGGGTTTTGGGCATCTTATTGGCGGGGTGCTTTTTCAAGATATTGGGGAGGGTTCAAGCGGATAAGGAACGCTTCGTCCTGCGGGTATTGACCTGATGGTGATGGTGTTTATAATTGCCTGATGGCAGAACCGATTTTCACCATTTCCGGTTTGCGGGGAGTTGTGGGTGAGAACCTCTTTGCCGAAACGGTGCGCAATATGGCAGGTTGTTATGGCAGGTTTTTAGGTCCGGGCAGGTTTGCGATTGGCAGAGACAGCAGACAATCAGGCGCGGAGTTGGCGGTTGCGGCGCGTGCTGGTTTTTTTGAGAGCGGTTGCGAGGTGATTGACCTGGGCATTTGTCCGACGCCAACGGTTGTCCATTATGTCCGTTCGCAAAAGGTTAATGGCGGGATTGTTATTACTGCAAGTCATAACCCGGTAGACTGGAACGGGATTAAGTTTGTTCATCCAGAGGGGAGGTTTCTCTTGCCGAATGAATTTGAGGCGCTGAAACTGGTGAAAGCGGGAAAAAGAACGGCACAACTGGAAGACGCTCCCCTCGGCTCCGTCATTCCGAGCTTGTCGAGGAATCCCTTTCTGTTCGCTCGGGGCAGGTTTTTTGAGGAAAAATGTTTTTCAGGGGACGGAATCAGCAACCATATCAGGTCAATCAGGGAGAGCAGATTTTTCCGAGGTGTTAATGGTAAGGG
>CAZNRV010000153.1:0-6941 GCA_964575495.1 uncultured bacterium | reverse complement strand
ACCCTAATGGAGAAAACAAAAGACTACAAAATGGCAGGCTTGGATGTAGCGCCAATCTTCACCCTACCGGGAAGAAAGGTAGAAATCTTCGGACGGTTTTCAATGTGGAACCGAAAAGAAACGCATGGAGATTCGATGGAACTTAACAAGGACAAAAGTTTCATTCGTTACGGCGCAGGCTTCAACTACCACTTCATTCGCCGGGAAAAGGGAAAGCCCGGTCTGGAGTTTCAGTTTGCTTGGATAAGAACCCAGCCGAAAAACAAAGATACCAAGCCAACCGATGTGCTCTTGGCTCAGATGCGTTTTGAGTGGAGCACAATCGTTACAAAACCGCAGTTATAAATAAAAAGGAGGAAAAATGAAAAAAATCATAACAATTATCTCTATTCTCAGCACCATGCTTTTCGGGGCTGAGGTAATCGTCAAAGGCTCGGACACAATGCTGAATTTGACTCAGCGCCTGGCTGAGGGGTTTTCAGCAGTAAAACCAGATGTGACGGTCTCAATTACCGGCGGCGGTTCTGGTGTTGGCATCAATGCCCTGATGAACCGGGAGGTTCCGCTTGCCAACGCCTCCCGGGCAATCAAATCCAAGGAAATATCTCAGGCACGGGCTAACGGCGTAAACCCGGTTGAGATTGTTATTGCCCTTGATGGCTTGTCGGTAATTGTCAACAGCAAAAACCCGGTCAACCAGTTAACCGTTGAGCAGATTGGTGCCATCTATCGGGGTGAAATCACCAACTGGAATCAGGTCGGCGGCCCTAATAAGAAAATCGTCCTCTATGGTCGTCAGCCCAACTCCGGCACCTTTGTTTTCTTCCGTGAAGAGGTTGTAAAAGGTGAATATTCGGCAAATATGCGCCAGATGAACGGCAATGCCCAGATTGTTGAAGGGGTCAAGGCAGACGAGGGCGGTATCGGTTATGTTGGACTCGGTTATATCAAACACATTGAGGGCATCAAACCCCTGGCGGTTGCCCGTAAACCGCAGGAAAAGTTTATCTCCCCGGCTGACGAAGCCGCAGTCAAAAGTGGCGCCTATCCGCTTACCCGGCCCCTCTATCAGTACACCAATGGCAAACCTAAGGGTGCGGTTCGCGAATTTATCCTGTTTGAACTGAGTGCAAAGGGACAGGAGATTATTGAGCAGGAGGGTTTTGTGCCCGTAACCCAGAACTACATTGAACGTAACAACCAGATTCTGCAGTAATCCGGCAAATTGCAGACAATGAAACTGCGCCGAACTGTTGACCAAGGCGTCCGGGTGCTCTTCTCTGCCAATGCCTTACTTGGGGCGGCAGTGCTGGTGGGCATCCTTTTGTTTCTAATTACCTATGGTATCCGGGCTTTTTTACCTTCTGGCATTATTGACCCGGAGGATTTAACCAGTCACCCAGTAAAATTTACCTCGTTTCTGTTTGGTACCCGATGGAACCCGGACGCCTACGGTCAACCCGAATATGGCATCATCCCCCTCCTGCTCGGCAGTTTTATTACCACTCTCATTGCCCTTACCATCGCCATTCCATTCGGGATAGCCAGTGCGCTGTTTATTGCCGAGCGGTTAAAGGGCAGGCTCAGGATTGCGGTCAAGATGCTGGTTGAACTCTTTGCTGGCTTTCCCTCGGTAGTCATCGGCTTCTTCGGCTTGATTGTCCTGGGACCGTTAATTTCCCGTTTATTTGGTGTTCCCTCGGGTCTCAACATTCTCAATGCCTCACTCCTGCTGGCGATGATGTCCTTACCGACAATCATCTCAGTCTCAGAAGATGCCTTGCGGGTTGTTCCTTACTCCTTTCGCGAGGCGGCTTATGCCCTGGGCGCCTCGCCCTGGACCACCGCGATAAAAATCATCCTGCCCGCGGCCCGTTCCGGAATTCTGGCCGCAGTTCTGCTCGGGTTTGGCAGGGCAATTGGTGAGACAATGGCGGTCTTAATGGTCGCAGGCAACGCCCCGATAATACCTCGCTCTCTTTTTGACCCGGTCCGCACCATCACCACAACCATTGCCATTGAACTGGGCGAATCCGCCTTCAACTCAATCCATTTCTTTGCGCTCTTTGCCCTGGGTTTTATTCTGTTCCTGATTGCGCTCGGCACAAATCTCCTGGCTGAATCGCTGATCAAACGGGAAAAAAGGAGTTTCACGCTATAAAAAGTCAAATTTCCCCTCGACCAATACACCGAAAATACTTCCTAAGTAACATCGGCTTTCTTTTTCTAACTGTTCCGCTGGTTTCCTTCCTAATTTTCATTGGCTATATGTTCTATTATCTATTCAGTAACGGTGTCAACGTTTTATCCTGGGAATTTCTAACCCGGCCACCGTCCCAGGGGATGACCGCGGGTGGTATTCTGCCCTGTATTATTGGCACGGTTTATATCACCTTTATCTCACTTATTTTTTCGGTACCGGTTGGTGTCCTGGCCGCCATCTATCTTGCCGAATATGCGCCGGACAACTTCTTGTTCAGAATCATTCGTTCCTCAATTCGTTCTCTTGCCGGAATACCTTCAATCGTTTACGGGCTTTTTGGTGTTGCCTTGCTGGTTCGGGGAATAAATTTCGGTCCGTCGGTTCTGGCATCTGGCCTCACGCTCGGACTGATGAATCTACCCTGGATTGTTGCCACCGCTGAAGAGGCAATCCGTGCCATACCCGGTTCATTTCGGGAAGGAGCACTGGCAATCGGCGCAACCAAGTGGGAGGCAATAAGACATAATGTCCTGCCCTTTGCCTCTCCCGGTATCCTTACCGGCATCTTGCTGGCACTGGCTCGGACAATGGGCGAAACCGCACCGATTCTTTTTACCGGCGTTACCTACTTCACCCGGGAACTGCCCAGAACCCCGTTGCATAAGTTTATGGCATTACCCTATCATCTTTTTGCCCTTGCTACTCAACATGACCAGATAATGAAGGTCAGACCTATGGCGTTCGGCACCGCGCTGATTCTGCTGATTGCGGTTTTATTCTTTGACGCGGTTGCCTTTATTATTCGGCTGCGCATCGCCACCACCAATAAATGGCAGGTCTGATTGGAGGCTTGATGGATAAGGGAAAAATTGATATCCAGCATCTTAATCTCTGGTTCGGAACAAATTATGTCCTGAAGGACATTTCCATTACCATCCCAGCACGGGCGGTTACCGCAATTATGGGGCCATCTGGCTGTGGTAAATCCACCCTTTTACGGTGTATTAACCGGATGAACGACCTGATTGCAGAAACTAAAACCACCGGCAGGATAATCATTGACGGACAGGATATCTACAGTCCCCAAACCGATGTCATTGAACTGCGAAAAAGGGTTGGGATGGTTTTTCAAAAGCCCAACCCCTTTCCGAAATCAATCTTTGAAAATGTTGCCTTCGGCATCAGGGTGCACCGGCTAACAAAAGGCGCTGACCTCAACCTGCGGGTAGAGATGGCATTGAAGCAGGCACATCTCTGGAACGAGGTGAAAGACCGTTTACACGATAACGCCTTTTCCCTCTCTGGTGGACAACAGCAGCGCCTCTGCCTTGCCCGCTGTCTGGCAGTTGAACCGGAGATAATTCTGCTTGACGAACCGGCATCAGCCCTCGACCCCCATTCCACTACCCGACTGGAGGAACTCATCGTCCGATTAAAAAAGGACTACACCATTGTCATCGTCACCCACAATATGCAGCAGGCGGCACGGGTTTCTGAGTACTGCGCCTTTGTGATGCTGGGTGAACTGATTGAATTCGACCGCACCGAAAAGGTCTTCACCAACCCGGGTGATAAAAGAACCGAGGACTTTCTTGGTGGTAAATTCGGATGATACCAATACTTGTCAACCTGTAAAAATTTGCTATATTTAAATAAGGAGAAAAAATGACTATTCTTGAACAAAAGGTCGCTGAAATTAAGGAAAAACTGCTCGCAATGGCTGCCCAAGTTGAAGGAATGGTTGCCAATAGTATTCAGGCCCTAATCAAGCGGGACTCCTCACTGGCAGGCAAGGTTATCAATGAAAGCGAGGAGGTGGTCAATCAACTGGAAATAAAGATTGAGGATTTTGCTATCAATCTCATCGCCCTTTATCAACCCGAGGCATCCAACCTGCGCACCATTACTATGGTCATTAAAATCAATAACGACCTTGAGCGTATCGGTGACCATGCGGTCAATATCGCGGAGGCGGCGCTGTTTCTCATACCCCGACCGCCGGTAAAACCCTTGATCGACCTGCCGCGGATGGCAGAACAAACAAGGGGTATGCTTCATGATAGTCTCGATGCATTCACCCGCAGCGACGCTTCCCTTGCCCGGGATGTGTGTATCCGCGATTCCGTTGTTGACTCCCTCAAGGACCAGATTAACCGCGAACTCATCACCTATATGACCTCTGATGCTACCACCATCGACCGGGCATTAAAACTGATGCTGATCTCCCTTAATCTTGAGCGTATCGCCGACCTCGCCACTAACATCTCGGAGGATGTCATCTACGCTGCCACCGGCGAGGTTATTAAACATGGCAAGGGCGAACCCGCTGCCTGAAAAAGCTGCGCGGCTTATTGCAATTGTTGATGACGAACCCGATATCCTTGAACTCGTTGCCATCAACCTTAACCGCGCTGGATTCCGAACCGAGACATTTACCAATGCCATAGATTTTTATGAGTTTTTAGAAAAACAAAAGCCCGACCTTATCATTCTTGACTTGATGCTGCCTGATGTTGATGGGCTTGACATCTGCCGCCTCTTAAAAAGTCAGCCGCAGACTAACACCATTCCCATAATAATGCTTACCGCTCGGGGCGAGGAAACCGACCGGGTCCTTGGTCTGGAACTGGGGGCTGATGATTATGTAACCAAACCTTTCTCACCGCGTGAACTTGTTGCCCGCGTCAAAAGCGTGCTCCGCCGTCATGAACAGATTACCGCTGATGAGAAAATCAGCGTGCGAGGGATAATAAAAATTGATCCCCAGCGCCATGAGGTGGAGGTTGAAGGTAAAAGGATAAATCTAACAACAACCGAATTCCGTCTCCTTTTGATTTTAGCCAAAAAGCCCGGCTGGGTTTTCACCCGTAACCAGATACTGGATGAACTCTGGGGGGAGGATAAGGCGGTCTTCGACCGCACCGTGGATGTGCACATAAAACATCTGCGGGCAAAGTTAGGGAAGGCAGGAAATCTAATCCGCAATATCCGCGGGGTTGGTTACAAGATTGAAGCCTGAAAGATGATAGTTCATTTTTATTAGTTATGAGCAAAGCGAGTTAATATGCCAAGGGGGCTTTTTTGGGGCATTTTGAGATTAATAGTCCTGACGGCTGTGGTTCCGCTCTTACTGCTGCTCGTCGCTCTTTTCACACCCTCCTACCGCCTTAGACCCAATCCTTTACCCTTGCTTTTTATCGCCACTCTGATAGGGATTGCGCTGGCACTCATCATTGCCTATGTCCTTTACCATTACATAAGAACCCGCATCAACGAGATTCAAGCCGCCTGCACCGAGGTTTCTCAGGGTAGATTTAATGTTCAATTTACGCCTGCCCGCTACCAGGAGGTCAACCGTCTTCTGTTTAGTTTCCGGCAGATGGGTGAAGAGATAAGGCAAAAGACCCTTGACCTTGAGCAGAAAAAGTCCTGGCTTGCCGCCATTCTTAATTCACTTCAGGACGGTCTTGTTGTTCTTGACCCCAGTGGTAGAATTGTCATTTCCAACCCGAGTTTCCAGAAAATTGTCCAGTCCAATGGGGTGGCAGGAAAATTCTACTGGGAGGTGATTCGTCACCCGCAACTATCTCAATACATCCATGGTTTGAATCAGGACAACCCGGGGTTAACAAGAGAAATTACCATTGGGACTAAAACCTTTCTCCTCAACGCCGCTTGTGCTGACGCCGGGGAGAAAATTATCACCCTCAGTGATATCACCGAACTTGTCCGCACAGCCGAAATGAAACGGAACTTTGTCCTCAATGTCTCCCATGAACTGCGCACACCCTTAACCGCAATAAAGGGTTACCTTGAAACTATGGAGGATGGTATTGACGATAACAACCGGCGCTATCTCCAGGTGGTCAAACAGCACACCGACCGGCTCATCGGCATTGTCAATCATTTATTAACCCTTTCCCAGATGGAAACCCCGGGTTTTGGTTTAGAGCTGACCTTGGTTGATATCAATAAGATTATCAGAGAGGTCCTTCCTCTCTTTGAACCGACAATCAAGGCCAAGGGGTTGCAACTCAATCTCCACCTGCCCACAGACATCCCGAAAATAATGGGCGACTCAATTTATCTTGAACAGGCACTGATTAACCTATTGGACAATGCCGTCCGCTACACCGAAAGGGGCACAATCACCATCGCCATCCAACACATCAACAACAAACTGCACCTTTTGGTTCAGGACACCGGCATTGGTATTGGCAAAGAGCATCTGCCCCATATCTTTGAACGCTTCTATGTTGTTGACCGTGCCCGCTCCCGTCAGAGCGGCGGCACCGGTCTTGGACTCTCAATTGTCAAACATATCGCTGCCCTGCATAACGGTGAAATAACTGTTGAAAGCACACCCGGTGTTGGCTCAAAATTCACCCTCATCCTTCCAATTGCCAATGAATAAAAGGTTTAATATCATCCATCTGTCTGACCTTCATCTCGGTGGCGGTTATTTTGTCCGCGAATGGGGTGAAAGGGTTGTGGAGATGGTTAACTCAATGCGACCGGACCTAATTGTTATCAGCGGCGATTTGACAACTGAAGGTCATGTCCATGAATACGACCAGGTAACCCATTACCTGAAATCTTTTCAGGTGCGAAACCAACTAATCGTCCCTGGCAATCATGATGCCCGCAATGAAGGCTATACGATTTTTGAGGAGGTGTTTGGCACCCGTTACCCGTTTTATGAAAATGAACATCTGCTGATTCTCGGGGTGGACTCAAG